>VBAF01000251.1:1717-15476 GCA_005884705.1 Alphaproteobacteria bacterium | reverse complement strand
CGCCGACTTCTGCTCAAGCTCGCTCAATTCCTTCTCGAGCCGCTCCAGCCGGTCGCGCGAGGCCTGGTCGGTTTCCTTCTTCAGCGCCTCGCGCTCGATCTTGAGCATGATGATGCGCCGGTCGAGCTCGTCGAGCGCCTCGGGCTTGCTGTCGACCTGCATGCGTATGCGGCTCGCCGCCTCGTCCATCAAGTCGATCGCCTTGTCGGGCAGGAAGCGGTCGGCGATGTAGCGCTGGGACAGCGTCGCCGCCGCCACGATCGCGGAATCGGCGATGCGGACGCCATGGTGGAGCTCGTACTTCTCCTTGAGGCCGCGCAGGATCGAGATCGTGTCCTCGACCGTCGGCTCGGCGACGAACACCGGCTGGAAGCGACGGGCCAAGGCCGCGTCCTTCTCGATGTGCTTGCGGTACTCGTCGAGCGTCGTGGCGCCGACGCAATGCAGCTCGCCGCGCGCCAGCGCGGGCTTCAGCATGTTGGACGCGTCCATCGCGCCGTCAGCCTTGCCGGCACCGATCAGCGTGTGCAGCTCGTCGATGAAGACGATGATGTCGCCCTCGGCCGAGGAAATCTCCGACAGGACGGCCTTCAGCCGCTCCTCGAACTCGCCGCGGTACTTGGCGCCGGCCACCATCGCGCCGAGGTCGAGCGCCATCAGTTTCTTGCCCTTGAGCGATTCCGGCACGTCGTCGTTGACGATACGCAGCGCCAGGCCCTCGGCGATCGCGGTCTTGCCGACGCCGGGCTCGCCGATCAGCACGGGATTGTTCTTGGTGCGCCGGCTCAGCACCTGGATGGTGCGGCGGATCTCCTCGTCGCGGCCGATCACCGGATCGAGCTTGCCCTCGCGCGCCGCCTGGGTGAGGTCGCGGGCGTATTTCTTGAGCGCGTCGTAGCTGCCTTCGGCGCCGGTCGAATCGGCCTTGCGGCCCTTGCGCAGGTCCTGGATCGCCTTCTCGAGCGCCTGCGGCTTCACGCCGGCCTTGGCCAGCGCCTCGGCCGCGTCGGTGCCCTTGGCGAGCGCCAACGCCATCAGCATGCGCTCGACGGTGACGAAGGAATCGCCCGCCTTCTCGGCGATCGATTCGGCCTGGTCGAAAATCCGCGCCGTCTCGGGCGCCATGTAGATCTGGCCCGCGCCCTGGCCTTCGACCTTGGGCTGCTTGGCCAGCGTCGCCTCGATCGCGCGATGGACGGCACGCGAATCGCCGCCTGCGGCACCGATCAGGTTGGCCGCGAGGCCTTCCGGGTCGTCCAGCAGGACTTTCAGAAGATGGTCTGGAATGAAGCGCTGGTGACCTTCACGCAGAGCCAGCATCTGGGCACTCTGCAGGAACCCGCGCATGCGGTCCGTGTACTTCTCTTGATTCATCACTCGACCCTTTCTTCGCACGCCCCCGGTAAACGGCAGGCGAAAGAGCGGACCCCTATCCGGGCATCCTGCGCTCGATATGGGATCGAACAGTCCCTGCGCAAGACCCGACGATGGGTGCGGCTTTTCGATCTAACGATCACGCGGTATGAAGCGCTGCCGACCCGATCAGATCAAAACGCCGGGGAGAACTCCGATGTCAGAAGGCCACGGACACGTCGCAACGGAGAACAAGAAGATCGCGCTGCTGGTCGCCGTGCTGGCGGCGGTGCTGGCGCTCTCGGAGATGGGCGGCAAAAGTGCGCAAACGCACGCGCTGGCCGACCATATCGACGCGTCCAACCTGTGGTCGTTCTTCCAGGCCAAGACGATCCGCCAGACGACCATGCGGACGGCCGCCGATGCGATCGAGGCGCAATTCAAGGAGGGCGCCCAGCCCGTGCCGGAGAGCCTGAAGAAGCAGGTCGACACCTGGCGGAAGACGGCGCAGCGCTACGAGACCGAGCCCGAGACGGGCGAGGGCCGCAAGGAGCTGGCCGCGCGGGCCAAGGTGAAAGAAGCGGAGCGCGCCAAGGCCATGTCGGCCTATCACATGTTCGAATACGGCTCGGCGGCGCTGCAACTGGCCATCGTGCTGGCCGGTGCCTCGGCGCTCACCAACGTCGTCTGGCTGACGTTCCTATCCTGCGGCCTGGGCGTGCTTGGATTCCTGTTCGGCGCGCTGGGATTCATCGCGCCGACCCTGATCCACCTGTAAAGCATATTCCGTCCAGCTGTAATCAGCTGGACGGAATATGCCCTGTGTAACCAGTATCACCAGTGCGCGCGTTTCCGATCATTTGGAAGCGCGAGCGCGCGCCGACCGGCGCGAATTCCGGCACCTCGGGCTGCTCGTCGGCCGCCGGATCCTCGTTCACCGGCGGACGACCGCCGCTCTGCAGGAAAGCGACGCCGCCAAGACCCGGCTCGTTCTCGGTCTGCCGCTCCCGTTGCTCGTCGCCGCGCCCGCCCTGGCGGGTGGGCTGCTGCGGCGGCGGCGGCGGCGGCTCGGCCGGCGAGTAACCGTTGCCGTCGGTCGCCTGCGCCGAATTCGATGGGGCCTGCTGCTGAGGATTACCCTGCTGCGGCTGGCCGTCTTCGCCGCCCTCACCCCAACCCTGGTTGTTGCGATGGCTGAAGCCGCCCATGGTCTGGATCATGCGGTAATAGTGATCGGCATATTGCCAGTAGGCCTCGGCCGCGATGCGATCGCCGGAGGACGCCGCCTCGCGGGCGAGCGCCTGGTACTTGTCGAACACCTGATGCGCATTGCCGCGCACGCGCACATCGGGTCCGCTGCTGTCGAAAAGCTGGTTGCGATTGGGTGGACGGTTGGGGTTGTGCGAGTGGTGTTGCTTGTGCTGACCGCCGCCACCGCCGCCGCCACCACCGTTGCGGCCGCCCCGCGACCGCTGCCGATTATTTGGTCTCATTACCTGGGCCAGTTATACGCCGGACGGGTTTGCCTTCTTTGACTACCCTCTGCCCTCTCCTGGGCGCCGTCACAGCTCAATGGTGCGAGGGATATTTGGCCTGCGGCATCCGCCGACCTCGGCCATGCCCCCCAAGGGGCTGACAAGAACGTAGTCGCAATCCTCTGAATTGCCAATAGTTTAATGCTGTTAATTGCCGGCCGCGACGACGCGCTCGATGCCGCCGAGGTCCTTCCAGGGGGCCAGCGGCCGAAGCCCGGCCCTTGAAAAAAGTGCTGATATTTCAGGGATTTGCCCCTCACCACCCTCGACGACCAGAAAGCCGCCCGATGTGACCAATTTCGGCCCGGCCGCGGCGATCGTGCGATAGGCGGCGAGCCCGT
Source organism: Alphaproteobacteria bacterium (assembly GCA_005884705.1). Taxonomy (GTDB): domain Bacteria; phylum Pseudomonadota; class Alphaproteobacteria; order Reyranellales; family Reyranellaceae; genus Reyranella. Next base: position 12,247 of record VBAF01000251.1, on the reverse strand, counting down.
CGCTGCCGCCATCGAGGGCGAGCCGAGGCTCGAAAGCCTGCACCTCCGGCATCAGCCGATCGAGCGCCGCGGTTTCGATGTAGGGCGGGTTGGAGACCACCAGATCGAACGGGCCGCCCAGCCCGTCGAGCCAACCGGGCTCGCGCCAGTCGCCGGCCCGCAAGGCCGCCCGCCCGGCAACGCCGAGCCCCTCGGCATTCGCCTGGGCCACCGCCAGCGCCGCGGGCGAAGCCTCGAGGCCGACCCCGTGCGCCATGGGATATTCCCGCAACAGGGTCAGCAGGAGGCACCCCGAGCCGAGGCCGAGATCGAGGATGCGCCAGGCACGCTCGCGCTCGGGCAACAGGCTCAGCGCCGCCTCGATCACCGTCTCGCTGTCGGGGCGCGGCACCAGCACCGCGGGCGTGACCTTGAACGGCAGGCCCCAGAACTCGCGCTCGCCCAGGATGTAGGCCATCGGCTCGCGCCGGACGCGCCGCGCCGTGAGGGCGCGTGCCGCCTCTGCGACCGCCACCGGCACGGCGTCGGTGCCGCGCGCGACGAGCTGCTCGATCGTGAGCCCGGAGGCATGAACCAGCAGGAGCCGCGCCTCGAAGCGGGCATTGTCGATGCCGGCCGCCGTCAGGGCGACGGCCATGTCGCGCAGCAGCGCGTCGTACGAGACGCTCAGCTCGCGAGCTCCGCCAACCGGCTCGCCTCGTCGTCGGCGGTCAGCGCATCGATGATCTCGTCAAGCCCGCGCCCCTCCAGCACCTCGGCGAGGTTGTAGAGCGTGAGGTTGATGCGGTGGTCAGTGATCCGGCTCTGCGGGAAGTTGTAGGTGCGGATGCGCTCGCTGCGGTCGCCCGAGCCGACCTGGCCCTTGCGGTCTGCCGCGCGCGCATCGTCGCGGCGCTGGCGCTCGGCCTTCTCGTCCTGCTGGCTCACCACGACGCCGGTCGGGATGTGGGTGATGCGCACCGCCGAATCGGTCGTGTTGACCGACTGGCCACCCGGGCCGGAGGCGCGAAACACGTCGATGCGCAGGTCCTTCTCGTCGATCTTGACGTCGAACTCCTCGGCCTCCGGCAGCACCGCCACCGTGGCGGCCGAGGTATGGATGCGGCCCGAACCCTCGGTCGCCGGCACCCGCTGGACGCGATGGACGCCCGATTCGAACTTCAGCCGGGCGAACACCCCCTTGCCGCTCACCGTGGCGATCGCCTCCTTGTAGCCGCCGATGCCGGTATCGGAGAGCTCCATGATCTCGAACTTCCAGCGATGCTCGGCGGCGTAGCGCTGGTACATGCGGAACAGGTCCGCGCCGAACAGCGCCGCCTCGTCGCCGCCGGTGCCGGCCCGGATCTCGAGGATGGCGTTCTTCTCGTCGGCCGCGTCCTTGGGCAGCAGCATGCGCTTCACGGCCTGCTCGAGCTCGGGCAGGCGCTTGCGCAGCGCCGCGGCCTCCTCCTCGGCCATCGCCTTCATGTCGGGATCGCCGGCCAGCGCCTCGGTGTCCTTGAGCTCCTGCTCCGCCCTGCGCAGCTCGTTGACCGCCTCGACCAGCGGCCCGAGATCGGCGTACTCCTTCGACGCCGCCACGAACTTCTGCGAATCGAGGGCGCCGCCGCTCAGCGTCGCCTGCAGTTCCGCGTGGCGCGCCACGATCTGATCGAGTTTATGGAGAAGAGACATCGCTTAGGACTTAAGCGCTTCGCCCAGCTTGTCCAGCGGCACCTCGCGTTGCTCGCCGCTGTCGAGATCCTTGAGCTGGGCGACGCCCTTGGCGAGCTCGTCGTCGCCCAGAATGAGCACGGCGCGGGCGTTGAGCTTGTTGGCGCGCTGCATGCGGCGCTTCATGTTGCCGCGATAGTCCTGCTCGACAGCGATGCCGGCGCGGCGCAGGGCACGGGCAATACCGAGCGCCCTGGCCTCGGCCGCCGCGCCGAGCGGCGCAATGACCACCGGGCGCGGCACCGGCGCCGGCTCGTTGGCCAGCATGATCAGCCGCTCGATACCGCCCGCCCAGCCGATGCCGGCGGTCGGCGGGCCGCCCAGCTCGGCGATCAGCCCGTCATAGCGGCCGCCGCCCAGCACCGTGCCCTGGGCGCCGATATGGCTGGTGACGAACTCGAAGGCGGTGTGGGTGTAGTAGTCGAGGCCGCGCACCAGGGCGGGATCGATCTCGAACGGCACGCCGGCCGCGCCGAGGCCGTCCTGCACCGCTTTGAAGAAATCGCGGCTCGCCGGGTTGAGGTGATCGGCGAAGGACGGTGCGGCGGCGTTGATCGCCTTGTCGCCGTCATCCTTGCTGTCGAGGATGCGCAGCGGATTGCGCTGCAGCCGCTCGCGCGATTCGGCCGATAGCTCATCCATGTGCCTGGAATAGTAGTCGACCAGCACCTTGCGGTAGGCGCCGCGGCTTTCCGGATCGCCGAGCGAATTGAGCTTCAGCACGCAGCGATCGAGGATGCCGAGCCGGTCGAGGATGTCGGCCGCGACCGTGATCACCTCGATATCGGCGCCCGGCTCGGGCGCGCCCAGCACCTCGAGGTCGATCTGGTGGAACTGGCGCTGGCGGCCTTTCTGCGGCCGCTCGTAGCGGAACATCGGCCCGGCCGCGAACAGCTTGAGCGGCAGCTGCTGCGCCAGCTCGCCGTTTGAGACGAAGGCGCGGCAGATGCCGGCGGTGTACTCGGGCCGCAGGGTGAGCGACTCCCCGCCGCGATCCTGGAATGTGTACATCTCCTTGGAAACGACGTCGGTCGTCTCGCCGATGCCGCGGGCGAACAGCTCAGTGAACTCGAAGATCGGCGTGGCCATCTCGCGATAGCCGTAGAGGCGCGCCACGTCGCGCGCGATGTCGACGACATGGGCGAAGCGCCGGTAGTCGTCGGGGAGGAGATCGTGCGTGCCACGCACGGGTTGCATCTTGCTCACGGGAAATCGCCTTGAAGAGAGATCGGACAGAAAGGCCTGACGCGCCGCTATTCCGCGGCGATCTTATGTCGCTCGGCCTCGATCTCCGCCGCTTTCTTCTCGATCAGCTCGACCAGATGGTCGACGACGCTGGCGTCCTTGAGGCGATGGTGCGGTACGCCGGCGATATAGACCTGGTGGGTGTTGTTGCCGCCGCCGGTGAAGCCGATGTCGGTCTCGCGCGCTTCGCCCGGCCCGTTCACGACACAGCCGATCACCGACACCGTCATCGGCGTGGTGATATGGGCGACCCGCTGCTCGAGCGCCTCGACGGTCCTGATGACGTCGTATTGCTGGCGGGCGCAGGACGGGCAGGAGATGATGTTGACCCCGCGGTGGCGGAGGTTCAGCGCCTTCAGCATCTCGAAGCCGACCCGCACCTCTTCCTCGGGCTCGGCCGAGAGCGAGACGCGGATGGTGTCGCCGATGCCGGCCCACAACAGCGAGCCGATGCCGATCGAGGACTTCACCGTGCCGGTGCGGGTGCCGCCCGCCTCGGTGACGCCGACATGCAAGGGATAATCGCAGGCGTCGGCGAGCTGCTGGTAGGCGGCGACCGCGAGGAAGACGTCGGACGCCTTCACGCTGATCTTGAACTCGTGGAAGTCGTGGTCCTGCAGGATGCGCGCGTGATCGAGCGCCGATTCGACCATCGCCTCGGGACAGGGCTCGCCGTACTTCTCCAGCAGGTCCCGCTCGAGCGAGCCGGCATTGACGCCGATGCGCATCGAGACACCGTGATCCTTGGCCGCCTTGACGACCTCGCGCACCCGCTCGGCGCTGCCGATATTGCCGGGATTGATGCGCAGGCAGGCAGCACCCGCGTCGGCCGCCTCGATGGCGCGCTTATAATGGAAGTGGATGTCGGCCACGATCGGCACCCGGCTCGCCTTGACGATCGCGTGCAGCGCCTTCGTCGAGTCCTCGTCCGGGCAGGAGACGCGGATGATGTCGACGCCCGCCTCCTCGCAGCGCTTGATCTGCGCGATCGTGGCGTCGGCGTCGGCGGTCAGCGTGTTGGTCATGGTCTGCACGGTGATCGGCGCGCCGCCGCCGACCGGCACGGACCCGACCATGACCTGCCGCGATTTGCGGCGCACGATGTCGCGATAGGGGCGAATGCTCATGGCGCGGCAATCTACTCGCGGGGCCGCGGCTTATCCAGCTACTGAAAGATGGCTAGCGGGCGTCGATGATGCGGTAGGCGATGCCCGCGGGCACGGTATAGCTCTCGCCGGCACGGACATAGGTCTGCGTCAGGACGTCGCCGGCAGGGCTGCGCAATTCGATCCAGCTGTTGGCGCGCGCGAAGACCTGCGTGTCCGCCCGCATCGGCAGAGTCGCCATCGCGGCAGAGATGTTGCCGGGCTCGCCGATCGGACGTGCCACCGCTTCCTGCGGCACGGTCTGGGGCGCCGCGGCGGCCGGCGCTGGACGCGGCACCGCGATCACCGGAGCCTGCGCCGCCTGGGCCTGGCCCGGTGAGGGCATCGGCATGACGATGGCTGGCGGCGTCACGACCGGCGGCGTCACGACTGGCGGCGGCGAGACGACGGCGGGCGGCGGCGCCGGTTGAGCGGCGAGCTCCTGCTTCGGCGCCGGCCACAGTTCGACTGCGGGCGCCGCGACCGCGGGCGCTGCGACTGCGGGCGCCGCGACCGCGGGCGCTGCGACTGCGGGCGCCGCGACCGCGGGCGCGGGAGGCGGCGACGGCGCGCGCACTTCCTGAATGGGCTGCTCCGGCGCGGCAGTCGGTTGGTCGATCGCGGGCGCAGCGGGCGCCGGGCTCGCCAGCAGGCGGTCCGGCACCGGCGGGACCTTCTGGCTGACCATCGTCTGCTGGCGCGGCAGGTATTGCCAGACCGCGTAGCCGGCGGCGACCACCAGCAGCACCGTCAGCACGGCGAGCCCGATCGGCGCGCGCTTCTCGGTCAGCGGGAAATCGGCGGGCAAGGTGACCGGCCGCGCGATCGGCACCGGCCCGGAAAGCTGATAGGCCGTCAGCACCTTGTCGGCGTCGAGGCCGAGATGGTTGGCATAGGCGCGCAGGAAGGCGGGAATATGGTCGAAACGGCCCTGCTCGATCGCCTCGAGATAACGGCTGCGGATGCGAAGACGCGCGGCAACGTCGTCCACTGAGAACTCACGCGCCAGGCGTTGATCCCGCAGCAAGCGGCCGACTGCGCGGCCCGGCGACACGTCACGCTCCATGCTCCGCCAATCGACTTGGTCCGGCATGAGCCCCCTCTAATGCCTCTGTACTGTTGTAGCAGAGCCGTAATGGCAGGGCAAAACCGATTCGGTTTTAATTGCTATATTTCGACTGCGTGATCGGCCGCAAACAGCCGCAGCGTCTCGCGCAGAGGTCGATCGGGTTGTGATAAAATTGAGGCGACGAAGCTGCTCACTTCGTTCAGATCGACAGAACGAACCATCGCCTTGACCGGCCCAATGGCCCCTGGCGCCATCGACAGGGTCCGCACCCCGATCGCCAGCAGCGCCAGCGCCTCGACCGGACGGCCCGCCATCTCGCCGCACACGGAGAGGTCGACGCCGGCCGGCCTGGTCTTCTCGACCACAAAATGTAGTAGGCGGAGCAATGGAGGAGACAAGGCGTCGTAGCGTCCGGCCAGACGCGCGTTGCCGCGGTCGGCGGCGTACAGGAACTGCAACAGGTCGTTGGTGCCGATCGAGATGAAGTCGACATGGGGCAACAGGCTGTCGAGCTGCCATGCCAGAGCAGGCACCTCGAACATGACGCCGACCCGCAGCCGCTCCGGCAGAGCGAGGCCGCGCCGCTTGGCGCGCTCGAGCTCGAGGTCGAGCAACTTGCGCGCGCCGAGCAGCTCCGACACCTCGGCGATCATCGGGAACATCACCGACAGCGGCCGGCCGTTGGCGGCCTGGATCAGCGCGCGGAGCTGCCGCCGCAGCATCGCCGGGCGGTCGAGGCCGATGCGGATGGCGCGCCAGCCCATCGCCGGATTGTCGTCACCGAACGCGCCGACATAGGGCAGCACCTTGTCGCCGCCGACATCGAGGGTGCGAAAGGTCACCGGCTTGCCGTCGGCGACGTCGAGCACCCGGCTGTAGAGCCAGGCCTGGGCATCGACGTCGGGAAACTCCGAACGCACCATGAACGGAATCTCGGTGCGGTAGAGTCCGACGCCTTCCGCGCCGGTCTCCTCGAGATGCTGCATGTCGATCAGCAGGCCGGCATTCATGTGCAGGCCGATGCGCGCCTGATCGCGCGTCGCCGGCGGCAGGTCGCGCAGCGCGGTGTACTTGCGCTGTCGCTCGACGCGCGCCTCGATGGCGGCATGGACGGTCTGGACGATGTCCTCGGCCGGACGCACCAGCACCTGCGCGTGGTCGCCGTCGACGATGATCGGATCGCCCGGCTCGATCCGCGACAGCACGTCCGGGGCGCGGCCGACGACCGGAATATCGAGCGCGCGCGCCACGATCGCGACGTGGCTCATCGCCGAGCCTTCCTCGAGCACGAGCGCGCGCAGGCGCGTGCGGTCGTAGTCGAGCAGCTCGGCGGGGCCCATGTCGCGCGCGATCACGATCATGTCCTCGGGCAGCGCGCTCGAATCGAGCGCGACGCGGCCGGTCAGGCGAAGCTGCACCCGGTTGGTCAGATCCTGCAGGTCGCTCAGCCGCTCGCGGATGTAGGGATCGGTCGACTGGCCGAGCCGCGCGCGCACGTCGTCGAAGGCGCGCTGAACGCCGGCCTCGGCGGTGAGGCCCGAGGCGACCGCCTCGCGCACCCGCTCGATCCAGCCGCGGTCGTCGGCGAACATGCGAAAGGTCTCGAGGATCTCGCGCTGCTCGCCCGACTGCATGTCGTGCGCCTCGAGCATGCGGTCGACGTCGTCGCGTACCGCGGCAAGCGCCTCGTCGAAGCGGATCTGCTCGGCGGCGCTGTCCTCGGCGACGACCTTCTGGATGATGATCCGCGGCTCGTGCAGCACGGCGCGGCCGATCGCGACGCCGGGCGTGAGCTGCACGCCGTCGATGCGCAGCGGCAGCAGCCCGAGGCCGTCGACCTGCTGGACCTCGTTGGGACTGACGATGTGCTGCGCCGCGACCATCTCCGCCAGCACCATGGCGATGGTCTGCAGCGTCTCGATCTCCTCCTCGTCGTACTGGCGGCGGGTGCGGTTCTGCACCACCAGCACGCCGTGCACGCGGCTCGCCCGCACGATCGGCACGCCGGCCAGCGAGTGGTAGATCTCCTCGCCGGTCTCCGGCCGATAGGCGAATTGCGGATGGCTCTGGGCGTCGTCGAGCGCCAGCGGCCGTGCGTGCGCCGCGATGTCGCCGACCAGGCCTTCGCCGACCCGCAGGCGGGTGCGATGCACGGCCGACGGGTTCAGGCCTTGTGTCGCGAACAGCTCGAGCACCTCGCCGGCGCGCAGCAGGTAGATCGAGCAGACCTCGGCCACCATCTCGTTGGCGACCAGGCGCACGACCTCGCCCAAGGTTTCCTCGGGCGTGCCACCACGCGCCATCGTGTCCCGGAGCCGCTTGAGGAGCATTCGCGGTCCGGCCAAAGGAGTCCCTCTCTCCATGGTCAGACCGCGAGATGCTTGAGTCGGATGACGACGAAGCTGCGGTCGATGATGCAGGCACAAACGCGCCAGGCCGCCGATGGGCGGACATGCTGGACGGTCATTCGGTGGCGCAGGCCGTGCATGGGCCGCTTATAGCAAGATGCGCGCCGAACTGCCTACCCGCTAAATCGCGGCCCGCATGAGGGAACCTTATGCAGCATCGAGCTCGTAGGCGGTGTGCAGCGCACGCACCGCGAGCTCGGTGTATTCGGCCGCCACCAGCACGCTGACCTTGATCTCGGAGGTCGAGATCACCTGGATGTTTATGCCCTTGGCGGCGAGCGTCTCGAACATCTTCAGCGCGACGCCGGCATGGCTGCGCATGCCGACGCCGATCACCGAGATCTTGGCGACGTTGATGTCGGCCTTGGCCTCGGCGAACTTGAGCTCCGCCTTGGCCTTGTCCAGCCGCTCGACGGCGCGGGCGAGGTCGGCGCGCGGCACCGTGAAGGTGGTGTCGGTCGAGCTGCCGTCGATCGAGACGTTCTGCACGATCATGTCGACGTTGATGTTGGCTTCGGCGAGCGGGCCGAAGATCGCCGCCGCAACGCCCGGCCGGTCGGGCACCCGGGTGACGGTGATCTTGGCCTCGTCCTTGGCGAAGGCGATGCCGCTCACGACTGACTTCTCGAGCCCCTGGGCCATGATCTCTTCCTCGTCTACCACAAGCGTGCCGGGCAGGTCGCTGCCCAGGGCCTCGTCGAACGACGACAGCACCTGCACGCGCACATGATGGTTCATCGCCAGCTCGACCGAGCGGGTCTGCAGGACCTTGGAACCCTGCGAGGCCATCTCGAGCATCTCTTCATAGGTGACGTGGTCGATCTTGCGCGCCTTCTCGACGATCCGCGGATCGGTCGTGTAGACGCCGTCGACGTCGGTGTAGATATCGCAACGGTCGGCCTTCAGCGCGGCCGCCAGCGCGACCGCCGAGGTGTCCGAGCCGCCGCGGCCGAGCGTCGTGATGCGGCCCTCGGGCGATACGCCCTGGAAGCCCGGCACGATCGGCACCTCGCCGGCCGTCATGCTGGCGGCCATCTCGGTCGTCTCGATGCCCTGGATGCGCGCCCTGGCGTAGGCCGAGTCGGTCGTGATCGGGATTTGCCAGGACATCCACGAGCGCGCCTTCACGCCGAGCTGCTGCAGGGCGAGCGCCAGCAGGCCGATGGTCACCTGCTCGCCGGTCGCGACCACGACGTCGTACTCACGGGCGTCATGCAGGGGGGCGATCTCGTTGACCCATGTCACGAGCTGGTTGGTGGCGCCGGACATGGCCGAGACCACGACCGCGACCTCGTTGCCGCGATCGACCTCGGCCTTGACCTTGCGCGCCACGTTCTTGATGCGATGGGTGTCGCCCACCGAAGTGCCGCCGAATTTGAGAACGATGCGCGCCATGGACCTGCTCGGAAGCGGGGTATAGACACCGCGGGTGTATCATGGGTCAAGGGCGACCATGGCTGATTCGGCGCATAACCCGGCCTCGACCGTCGATCCGGCGGAGATCGAGCGTTTCGCGCGCATCGCGGAAGAGTGGTGGGATCCGCGCGGCAAGTTCGCGCCCCTCCATCACCTGAACCCGGTTCGCCTCGGCTTCATCCGCGACCGCGCCGCCGCCCATTGGCAGCGCAATCCCCTGTCGGACCGGCCCCTGCAGAGCCTGTCGCTGCTCGATGTCGGCTGCGGCGGCGGGCTGATCTGCGAGCCGATGGCCCGGCTCGGCGCGCAGGTCGCCGGCATCGACGCCGCCGACCGGAACATCGCCACGGCCCGGCGGCATGCGGCGGGACAAGACCTCGCCATCGACTATCGCGAGACGACGGCCGAAGTGCTGGCCGAGACCGGCGCCCAGTTCGACATCGTGCTGGCACTGGAGATCGTCGAGCACGTGGCCGATGTCGGCTTGTTTCTGCAGTCGGTCGGGCGTCTGGCCAAGCCGGGCGGGCTGGTCTTCCTGTCGACATTGAACCGCACCGCCAAGGCGTGGGCCCTCGCCATCGCCGGCGCGGAGTACGTGCTGGGCTGGCTGCCGCGCGGCACCCACGACTGGCGCAAGTTCCTCAAGCCCTCCGAGGTGGTGCGCGGCCTGCGCAGCGCCGGCGTCGAGCCGCAGGAGATCGTCGGCGTGGTCTACAGCCCGCTCAGCCGCGCCTGGTCGCTCAACAAGCGCGACCTCGACGTCAACTACATGCTGTACGGCAGCAAGGGCGTTGGCTGAGGCGCATCCTTCTTCCTCCCTCTTCAAGGCGGCGACATGGATGGCGGGCTGGCTCGCCTGCGTCGTCGTGCTGACCGTGGCGGGGCGCGAGGCGACCAGCCGGCTGAGCGTCTTCGAGGTGATGGAGCTGCGCTCGCTGATCGGGATCTGCCTGCTCTATCCGCTGGTTCGCCGCGATGGCGGCATCCGGGCGATGAAGACCGCGCATCTCGGACGGCAGATCGTGCGCAATATCGTGCACTACGGCGCGCAATGCTGCTGGCTGCTGGCGCTCACCCTGATCCCGCTGGCCCAGGTCATCTCGATCGAGTTCACCATGCCGATCTGGACGGCGATCCTGGCGGTCGCCTTCCTCGGCGAGCGCATGGGCATCTGGAAGACCACCGCGGTCGTGCTTGGCCTGGTCGGCGTCGTCGTCATCGTGCGACCGTTCGGCGGCGCCGTCAGCGGCGGCCAGCTGATCGCCCTGACGGCGGCGATCGGCTATGCGATCTCGGTCACCCTGGTGAAGTCGCTCACCCGCAGCGACCGCGTCACCGTGATCATGTTCTGGATGGTGGTGATCCAGGCGCTGCTCGGCGTCGTGCCGGCGCTGGCGGTCTGGCAATGGCCATCGGCGCAGGTGTGGGGTTGGCTGGTGGTGATCGGGTTCTGCGGCACCTACTCGCATTGGTGCCTGACGCAGGCGCTATCGCACGCCGACGCGACGATCGTTGTGCCGATGGATTTCCTGCG
>VBAF01000251.1:448-1666 GCA_005884705.1 Alphaproteobacteria bacterium | reverse complement strand
CCTGCGGGCGGCAAAGACTTAGGGTCAAACTCCAATAAAGCGTGGTCGTCGACTTCTGCTTTCGTGCCGATTCCCGACATTGATCACGCGGAACACTTCGTCAGAGTTTGACCCATCTCGGACATCGGCGCACTGGCTCCGCCGAAATTGCATTGCCGTCTCAACGCACCTCCAGTAAGCCCCCAATAGGCTGACCTTTGATCGCGTGGGCAGCTGTCGGGAAGCTCTGTCGGGAGACCATGATGAACGTCAGACGGTCACTTTGTGCATCTACAGTGGTCTTCGCGCTGGCGCTGGCACCTGAGGCCATGGCGCAAGCGCCGACGGCTTCGCCCCCTTCCACCGTCGATACCCGTATCGGCCAGCTCAAATACGAAGGCGGCTTTCCCGCAAAGGAGACGGTCGAGAAGCTCTACAATGAAATGGATTTTCAGCGCGCGGTCTTGGCGTACCAGTACGCCGAGCCGCTCGTGGCCCTTAACGAGATGAACGTGGGCCTCAAGAAGATAGACGTCTTCGAGGGCGACGTCGTTGTGATGCAGCGTTTCCTTGATCCACACGGCGTTGTCCTCACAGGCAATGACAGCACGATCTACGGCATGAGCTTCCTCGATCTGTCGAAGGATGGCCCCCTTGTGGTCGAAACGCCCGTGGGCGCATACGGGGCGTTCTTTGACCTGTGGCAACGGCCAGTTGCCGAGATCGGTCCGGAAGGTGCCGACAAGGGCCAGGGTGGCAAGTTCCTGGTCCTGCCGAACGACTACGCCGGCACTGTTCCTGCGGGGTATTTCCCACTCAAGATGAGCACGACACTGGGGGCTGTCTTCGTTCGCGGCATCGTCAAGAACGGCGATGTGAAAGCTGCCGCAAAACCTATCGAGGAAATCCGCATTTACCCGCTGACGAAAAAGGACAATCCAACGAAGACCAAGGCCGTGCCGGCCACCGGCACGAAATGGTACAGCATATCGCCTGAGGGCTTCGATTACTGGGAGCGTGTTGCCGGCATCGTCAACAGAATACCCGTCGATCAGGACGGCGCATTCCTGCTGTCGCTCCTGAAACCGTTGGGCATCGAACAGGGCAAGCCCTTCAAGCCTGACGCACGTCAGAAGAAAATTCTCACCGAAGCATCCAGAGTCGGCTGGGCGATGGACCAGGCCATCAGCATGGCCCCGCGTGCCGCCGATGCCATTATCTACCCCGGCAAACACTGGG
>VBAF01000251.1:0-430 GCA_005884705.1 Alphaproteobacteria bacterium | reverse complement strand
GCTGGAGTTGAGGACCAACTACTACTTTCAAGGGACACTTCCTGCTCCAGCAATGAAGAACAAGGTCGTGGGTGCCGGTTCGCAGTATCTCAAGTCAGCGCGTGACAATGAGGGCAACTGGCTGGACGGCGGCAAGAACTACCGGCTTCACGTTCCCGCAAATCCGCCAGCGAAGGAGTTTTGGTCGGTCACTGTTTACGACTACGAAACGCGCTCGATGGTCCAGACGGATACCAACATTCCGGACAAGTCATCGGCAGACAAGCTCGTTGCCAACGCCGATGGCTCGATCGACCTCTACTTCGGGCCTGCTGCACCAGCGGGCAAGGAGAGCAACTGGGTCAAGACGCTTCCGGGTCGGGGCTGGTGGGTCTGGTTCCGTCTCTATGGTCCGCTTGAGCCGTTCTTCAACAAGAGCTGGCAGTTGTCA
>VBAF01000250.1:5563-7224 GCA_005884705.1 Alphaproteobacteria bacterium | reverse complement strand
CGGCACGACCGCGAACATCGTGATCGCGGCGTCGCTGGCCATCGGCCCGCCGTTCTTCATCTTCTTCGGCTGGCTGTCGGACAAGATCGGCCGCAAGCCGATCATCCTCGCGGGCTGCCTGCTTGCCTGCGTCACCTACTTCCCGCTGTTCAGCGCGCTCACCAACGCGGTGAACCCGGTGCTCGAACAGGCGCTCGAGAAGTCGCCGGTCACCGTGACCGCCGATCCGAGCGAGTGCTCGTTCCAGTTCAACCCGACCGGCACGGCGAGCTTCACCTCCTCGTGCGATGTCGCCAAGGCGTTCCTGGCGACGAACTCGGTGAACTACTCGAACGTGGCGGCTCCGGCCGGCACGGTGGCGTTGATCAAGGTGGGCGACAAGACGATCACCTCGTTCGATCGCGGCAAGGCCGGCGCCGAGGCAGCCGCCAAGACCAAGGCCTTCATCGACGAAGCGACGGCCGCCATCCGCGCCGCCGGCTACCCGGCTTCGGCCGACAAGGCCAAGGTCAACATGCCGGTGGTGATCCTGATCCTGACCATCCTCGTCATCTACGTGACGATGGTCTACGCCCCGATCGCCGCCCTGCTGGTCGAGCTGTTCCCGACTCGCATCCGCTACTCTGGCATGTCGCTGCCGTACCACATCGGCAACGGCTGGTTCGGCGGCTTCCTGCCGCCGACGGCCTTCGCCATCGTGGCGGCGACCGGCAACATCTACTCGGGCCTGTGGTATCCGATCGTGGTGGCCGGCATGACCTTCATCATCGGGCTGCTCTTCATGCCCGAGACCAAGGATCGCGACATCTACGCGAAGGACTGAGCCGTCTCGCACCGATCGACCATGACCGGCGGCCCGAAGGGGCCGCCGGTTGTGTTTCGCCCTCGAAACAATCGGAATCTTGCCAACCGCAAGGACGTGCCTGCACACTTCGCGGGGCGGGGGACAGATGCCGACGACGTACAGCGAACTGCCCAACTCGGCCTTTCTCGATTACGACAGCTATCGAAGCGGCGCCACGCCACTCAGCGGCGGCACGCCGGTCGCGCATTTCAGCTTCAATGTCGGCCTGGTGCTCGATCGCGCCAGCGATCCGACCGCGTTGCTCGAGGCCGACTGGGGGTCGCGCCAGCAGCAGCTCGAATCGCTGAACAACAACGGCACGCTGTGGTCGACCTATGGCGCCGATCCGGCGACGTACAACCAGGTCCTCTCCGACCTCGGTTCGATGGGCATTCAGACCGTCGACCAGCTCGGCAGCAATGGCTACGTGTCTTCGGTCGAGGCGCGCACCATCTGGCTGCGGGTCGACGAGACGAATTTCACCACCCTGTTCGGTTCGTCGTCGACGCTCCTCACGACCACCACGCCGTCCGGCGAGACGGCGTGGTACTGGGACGGCAACCTGTCGCTGCCCGCCGGTTGGCTCGGCGCCCACGGCGTCAAGGGGCTGCTGTTCGACACGCCCGACCTCAGCACGCAGGTCGTGAACGATCCCGGCGGTGGTACGCCGATCACCTTGCCCCAGGGTCCGCAGAGCCTCGGCAACAGTTCCTCGCAAACGGCCAGCCTCTACCCCAACCAGATCGCCGCCCTCTACGACTTCCCGCTCGACCATACGGTCGCGACCGGTCCGGTCGGTCTGGTCGAGCCCGGCATC
>VBAF01000250.1:0-5513 GCA_005884705.1 Alphaproteobacteria bacterium | reverse complement strand
CACGCCGTCGACGGTGGTCGGCGTGGCGCCGGGCGGCCAGAGCTACATCAGCGGGGACGGCCTGGAACGTTCGCTCGATGTCGGCGTGGTGGCGGCGATCAATCCGCTGAGCCCCATCGTGGTCTACACCGGCTCCGGCCACGACGTCGGCGCGCAGTCCGACACCATGACCGTCTACCAGCAGGCTTTCTGGGACGACGTGAACGATCCGGAGGTGATCAGCTCGTCCTGGACGCCGGACGCCGGCATGCCGGCGACCGGCTCGCCCTTCCTGTGGGCGATGCAGCAGCTGTTCATCGACGCGGCGCTGCACAACATCTCGACGCTGACGATCAGCGGCGACTGGGGCACCAACAACTACCTCGCCAACGGCCTGACCAACGTCTTCACCAGCGAGGCGAGCCCCTATGGGCTGATCGTCGGCGGCACGTCGCTCAGCCGCACCTCGTCGGCCACGGCCGATTCCACCCTGACGACGCTGATGGCGAGCGCGCTGGCCGGCGATCGGTCGACGATCTGGGGGCTGGTGGCGGGCGGGCTCGATGTCCTGCCGCAGTCGGCCGTCGCGGACGACTGGATGATCGAGACGGTGTGGAACCAGTACGATCTCGACGGCACGAAATTCAAGGCCAACGACGGATACATCACCAACAACACCACGACCGGCGGCGTCGACCCGACGCAGCCGGTGCCGTCCTACCAGCAGGGCTTCGGCCTCGCGCCGACCACCTCGGACCCCGACGCGCTGGTCGGGCGCGGCCTGCCGGATGTCTCGGCCAATGCCGGCGGCAACATGTTCTACACCGTGCCGTCGCCGAACATGACCGGGATCTTCGACGACTTCGGCACCAGCGCCTCGACGCCGCTGTGGGCGTCGCTGCTGTCGCAGGTCAACGCGATCTTCCATGACCAGGGCCTGCCCAGCCTGGGTTACATGAACGACCTGTTGTATACGGCGGCGGTGATCGCGCCAGCCTCGTTCAACGATGTCACGATCGGCAACAACACTTCCTCCTATACGCTGGGCGGGCCGATCGAAAGCGCCGGCACGGCGATCACGCCGACCGGCTTCGGCTACTCGGCCGGCACGGGCTACGACCTGACGACCGGGCTCGGCACGCCCAACGGCACCGTGCTGGCGCGCACACTGACCGAGATCGCGCATCATCAGATGTCGTTTTCGGGCGTTCCCGACGTGCTCGATTCGAACGGCACGGGCGGCTGGCAGAGCGGCGCCGACCAGAGCCTGCTGTTCCAGACCGCGTCGGCGGCGCCGGTCAACGTGACGCTGTCGCTCGGCCCGGACACGACCGGCTATGCAAGCAACGCGTCGGGCGCCTTCGCCTGGACCGCGCAGTTCGCGGGGCAGGTGCTGCAGGCCGACTTCGATCCCAAGCTCGTGACCATGTTCGACGGCCAGTCGCAGGGCGCGCTCGTGCAGAAGACGGTGGCGGACGGCGACGACGTCTCGGTCGCGATCGGCTCGACGGCGGCGCAGACACCGCAGGCCGGACTGAGCACGCCGTACGGCTTCGCCGATTTCGCCTCCGACGACGGCACGGTGCGGGTTGCGCGCGCCGTCGCGGTGGCCGAAACCGCCGGCGGGCAGGACGACCAGGACGCCGTGGTACGGGTCCGCCAGAACGGCGGCTACAGCCTGTCGCTGGAGTTCTACCGGGTCGACGACTATTCGGGGACGGTGGCCGGCCTCGCGCCCGGCAGCGCGGGCTACGATGTGGCCGCGCATGCGCGCGCCTACGAGTTGGCCGGCGGCGGCACCCTGCTCGACGGCGCGGGCTACGGCAAATACTCGCAGGGCGAGCTCACCAACGTCGATGCCGGCGACCTGGTCGCCATGAAGCTGGTGAACAACAGCCTGGGCCTCGACTACTGGGCCTTCGCCCAGGCCAACCCCGACGGGCCGATCGCCCATCTATGGAACTACGGCGCCAACCTGTGGGGCTGGGAAGACCTCTATGGCGGCGGCGACCGCGACTACAACGACCTCGTGGTGCAGCTCGACTTCACCAGCGCCGCCGGCCACGCCTGGCTGGCCTAGCCCGGCCGATTCCTTCTACCATCGGGGCATGAACCTCGATGCCATCAAGACCGGCGACCATCCGCCCGACGACGTCAACACCATCATCGAGGTGCCGATCGGCGGCGAGCCCATCAAGTACGAGATGGACAAGGCGGCCGGCACCCTGGTGGTCGACCGCTTCCTGTACACGCCGATGCGCTACCCGGGGAATTACGGCTTCGTGCCGCACACCCTGTCGGACGACGGCGATCCGATCGACGTGCTGGTCGCCAACACCCGGCCGATCATCCCCGGCGCGGTGATGAACGTGCGGCCGATCGGCGTGCTGCGGATGGAGGACGATGGCGGCGGCGACGAGAAGATCATCGCCGTGCCGAGCTCGCGCATCACCCAGCGCTATGTCGGGGTCAAGAGCTACCGCGACCTGCCGCAGATCACGCGCGAGCAGATCGAGCACTTCTTCGTCCACTACAAGGATCTCGAGCCCGGCAAGTGGGTCAAGCTCGAGGGCTGGGGCGGCCTCGACGAGGCGCGCGCCCTGATCTCGGCGGCGATCGAGCGGGCGAGGCAGGCCGGCTGATCGTCTTGGCCGCGACACGCTGGGCGGCTAGGCTCGCCTCGCAATCGAAGGGGGAGGAGCCGCATGCCCAATCATGCCCCGCTGAACGCCGAGGCCTATCTCTCGCGTCCGTCGGCCGACTGAGAGAACGACGCTGGGCAACGTCCCGTATCTGCCGCTGATCGATGCGATCGGCACCTTCGCCTTCGCGCTGAGCGGCGGGGCGCTCGCCGTCCAGAAGCGGTTCGACATCTTCGGCGTGCTGTTCCTCGCCCTCGTCGTCGCGGTGGCGGGCGGGCTGGTGCGCGACCTGCTGATCGGTGCCGTGCCGCCGGCCGCGATCGCCGACTGGCATGCCTTCGCGCTCGCCATGGCGGGCGGCCTCGTCACGTTCTTCGGCTATCCGCTGGTCCGCGCGCTGCGCCGGCCGGTGCTGCTGCTCGATGCGATCGGGCTCGGCCTGTTCGCCGTCACCGGCGCCGAGAAGGCGCTGCTTTACGGCATCGATCCGGTGATGGCGGCGGTGCTCGGCATGATATCGGGAATCGGTGGCGGTATGGTGCGCGACGTGCTGGCCGGCGAGGTGCCGTCGGTGCTGCGGACCGACATCTATGCCGTCGCCGCCCTGGTCGCCGGTGGCGTCGTGGCGCTGGGCTATGCGCTCGACCTGCCGCCGGCATGGTCGATGCTGGCCGGTGCCGCGCTCTGCATATTCCTCAGGGTGATGGCGATCTTCTACGGCTGGCATGCGCCGGTGGCGCCTTGGCGGTCCGACGAGCGTTAACGAGCAGGCAAGACATCCGGAGCAACGCATGGCAGCCCTCACGCTGACGTTCGACATCGGCGGGACGCACATCAAGGCGGCGATCGTCGAGGAGAGCGGCCAATTGCACGGCGAGCGCGTGATGATCGACACGGTTCCCGGCGCCGCGCCGCGCGATGACGTTGCGGCGCTGGTCGAGATGGCGAGGCCGCTCGGCACGTTCGACCGGATCTCGGTCGGCTTTCCCGGCGTGGTGCGAGCCGGCCGTGTGCTCACCGCGCCCAATCTCGGCACCGAGAAATGGCAGGGCTTCGACCTCGCCGGGGCGCTGGCGTCGGCGCTCGGCAAGCCGGTCCGGATCGCCAACGACGCCGATCTGCAGGGGCTCGCGGTGATCGAGGGCAAGGGTGTCGAGATGGTGATCACGCTCGGCACCGGCTTCGGGACCGGCCTCTATCAGGACGGGCGCCTGGGACCGCATCTCGAGCTTGCCCACCACCCGTTTCGGCAGGGCGAGACCTACGACGAGCAGGTCGGCGACGCTGCGCGCAAGAAGGTCGGCACGGCGCGCTGGAACAAGCGGGTCGAGAAGGCGATCGCCAACATGCGCCGGCTGGCCAACTTCGATCATCTCTATGTCGGCGGCGGCAACGCCAAGCGGATCGAGTTCAAGCTCGCGCCCGACGTCAGCCTGGTCGACAACGTCGCGGGTTTGCTGGGCGGTCCTGCGTTGTGGAGGGACTAGCGACCGGCCGTCGTGTCGGCCGCGGCGATTTGCCCTCGCTGGATGGCAGGGGCCGCCCGCTGCGGCGGACGGTGAGGGTCGGTGTCGCGGTGGCGCCCATGAAGCAGCTAACGCACACAGTAGCCGTATCGAGGACGAAGCGCAGGAATTCGCCGGTGAGCCAATCCTTGGGGCGCCAAAAGTTACAGCCGGATGTAGTCTTTTTTGGATGGAACAGGGCTCTGAATGTCCTGATATCAGACCATCTGCTGCTTGACCTCTTTCGCGTATGCTGTACCGTCTGCACGGGATTTTCGTGGCCCGGTTGGCCGCGAAAGTGTGGGGGGCATTCAGGCAAGTGCTGGTCGACGACGATCACGACGGAGGTGTGTGGCGGCAGCTTGTGCGCTGGCTGCCCATCCGGCGTGGGCATGGCGCGGCGGCCCGCAGTGACGAGGGCGAGCGGCAGAGCCGCTTCCAGATCGAGCCGCTTGAACCTCGCATCCTGCTGTCGGGTGATCCCGTTGCCAGCGAACTTGCGCGTCTCGTCGACGACGCCGCGCACGCTACGTTCGTTGACGATCATGCCGCGATCGTCGAGCAGGTGGCATCGGACGCCAGCGCCGATGCCGGTCACGCCGACCATGATGCTCAAGCCGGCGCGACGGTCGCCAACACGGCGGCCGGCGACGAAAGAGGTGTCCAGTGGCCCGCCGCATGGCAGGCATCAGACGCATCCGAGCCGTCTGCTGCGACGGGCAAGGTCGACCTGCGCATGGCGATCACTCAGCTCCTTACCGCCTTCGCGGCTAATTCGGACAAGGCGGAAGTGCCGGTCCATGTCGTCCTGAAACTTGACGGCAATCCCGTCGGCGACACCGGCGCCGGACCGTCTCTCAAGGTCGACTCGTCTCAGCCAGATGCGCCGGTGTCATCGGACAAGGTCGGCGTCCCCGGCGCGTCGGATGACGTGGTGGCGACCAATGACTCGGCGACGAGTGACCTGGCGGCGCCCAATGACCCGGGGGCGACGGATGACTCGGCCGCAACGCAGCCAATGCTGCAGGACATCCTGCATCAGGTGCTCCAGGCGTATGCCGCCTCCGGCCAGCAGGGAATTGCGGCAGGCATCAAGTTCGAGATTCGAATGGCGCACCTTGGAACCGGCGAGGTCGCGCGGATCGATGGCACGACCATACTCGTCGATGACAATGCGGGTGGCGCCGGCTGGGCGCTTGGTGACAAGGGCGCGCCGGATCTTCCGGCCCTCTCCGCGTTGCTCGAGGCTCCGGCGATCACAGCACCAAGTGAACAAGTCGCCGGGCCGGTTGTTGTCGGTCAGTCGCCGGATGCCATCGGCATCGCGCAGGCACCCGTCTCCACTAATGTTGCTGACGTGCCGCACGGGACGCCGTCCGGCGAGGAC
>VBAF01000617.1:514-3437 GCA_005884705.1 Alphaproteobacteria bacterium | reverse complement strand
TCGACCAGTTCCCGGTGTCGCTGTTCCTGGTGGTCCCGAAGGGCGAGACCCTGCCGGTGGTGCTGTTCAACTACATGAAGTTCGACCTGGACGGCGCCATCGCCGCCGCCTCGATGATCTC
The DNA here is from genome assembly GCA_005884705.1 of Alphaproteobacteria bacterium. GTDB lineage: Bacteria > Pseudomonadota > Alphaproteobacteria > Reyranellales > Reyranellaceae > Reyranella. The sequence continues at coordinate 3,316 of VBAF01000617.1, read as the reverse complement.
GATCCTGCTGGCGCTGTCGGTGGTCGTGGCGCTGGAAAGGCTGATCGGGCTCAAAGCCTACGTTAAGCTGTAAGAAGGGAAACAGGAGGGCTTCATGATTTCACGTCGTTCCATGCTTCGTACCGGCGCTCTCGCCGCCGCCGCGACCGTCGGTGCGCCCGCAATTCTTCACGCCCAGACCAAGACGCTCAAGATCACCACCTGGGGCGGCAAGTGGGGCGATATCATGAAGGCGACCGTGCTGCCGGCCTTCGAGAAGGAGTTCAAGTGCACGGTCTCCGTCGACCAGGCCTTTCCTTATCCGCCGAAGCTGCAGGCAAGCCCCAAGAACGATCCGCTCTACGACGTCCTGCACGACAACTCGAACAACCAATGGCTGGCGCTCGATAACGGGCTGGTGATGGACAGGATCACGGTCAAGGAAGTTCCCAACATCGCCGACGTCTATCCCTACGCGGTGAGCGACAAGATCGTCGGCGTCTCGATCTTCACCAGCGCGATCGGCCTGGGATACCGCACCGACAAGGGCCTGACGCCGCCCACGTCTTGGAAGGACCTCGCCGATCCCAAGCTGGCCGGCGTTCGCGGCAGCTACATCATCCCGGTCAACAGCCTCGGCCAATGTCATCTGATGATGCTCGGCAAGATTTATGGCAAGGGCCTGCAGGACCTCGACGCCGCCTACAAGGCGCTCGAGCAGTTGAAGCCGATCAAGCTCTTCGACTTCACCGGTGGCATGGAGAAGGCGCTGCTTTCGGGCGAGGTGTCGGTCGCTGTCATCCACGATTCCGGAATCTATCGATACGATGGCCAGAACCAACCGACTGATTTTGCCAGCCCCAAGGAGGGCGTGGTAGCGCTCGAGCAGGTGCTGAACGTGACGCCGGGCAGCAAGGTCAAGGAGCTGGCCTTCGCCTATATCGACTACATGCTGCGGCCCGACGTGCAGAAGATGCTGGCCGAGGGCGTGTGGTATTCGCCGGCCAACAAGAAGGTGAAGCTCGACGCCAAGTATGACGCCAAGCTGCTCACCACCGAGGCCAAGGTCGCGACTCTGATCCAGCCCGACTGGAAATGGTACAACGCGCGCAAGGACGACATCGACGCGCGCGTCACCAAGATCCTGAAGGGTTAGGCGTGACCGAAATACCTCATCCTGAGGAGCGGCCCGAAGGGCCGCGTCTCGAAGGATGGGCAACCGTAAGGTGCTCGTTCCCACCCTTCGAGACGGCCGCTAAAGCCGCTTTCGCCGCCGCTGGCGGCGAAACGGCGACGCGGCCTCCTCAGGGTGAGGTCGGATTTGAATGACCTCTGCGACGATCAAACTCGACGACGTGACCAAGACGTTCGACGGCAAGGTCGTTGCCGTCGATCGGGTCACGCTCGACATCAGGGCCGGTGAGTTCTTCTCGCCTCGCTGCTGGGCCCGTCCGGCTGTGGCAAGACCACGAGCCTGCGCATGATCGCGGGCTTCGAGATGCCCGATTCAGGCCGCATTCATGTCGGCGGCCAGGACATCACCGACGTGCCGGTGCACAAGCGCGACATGGGCATGGTGTTCCAGTCCTACGCCCTCTTTCCGCATCGCACCGTGGCCGAGAACGTGGCGTTCGGCCTGCGTATGCGCGAGGTGGCGAAGTCCGAGATCGGGCGCCGCGTCGCGTCGGCGCTGGCGCAGGTCGCGCTGACCGGCCTGGAAGATCGCCGGCCGAGCCAGCTTTCGGGTGGCCAGCAGCAGCGGGTCGCCTTGGCGCGTGCGCTCGTCATCGAGCCGCGCGTGCTGTTGTGCGACGAGCCGCTCGGCGCGCTCGACCGCAAGCTGCGCCAGCAGATGCAGTTCGAGCTGAAGGAGCTGCAGCGGCGGCTCGGCGTCACCCTGGTGTTCGTGACGCACGACCAGGAAGAGGCGCTGGCGATGAGCGACCGCATCGCCGTGATGAACCATGGCCGGGTCGAGCAGGTCGGCGCGCCGACCGAAATCTACGAGCGTCCGCGCACCCGCTTCGTCGCCGACTTCATCGGCGAGATCAACATCGTCGAGCAGGGCGGCAAGCCGCGCGCCCTGCGCCCGGAGAAGATCCGCCTGGTGCCGGCGGACGCGGCGCGTCTGCCCGGCGTCGTCGAGACCGCCAACTTCCTGGGCGGCGCCACGCTCTATCGCGTGCAGGCCGGCGGCCGCACCTGGCTCGCCCGCGAAACCCACGCCGGCGAACGCAGCCCCCGCGGCCCGGGTGATCCGGTCGGCCTTGCCTGGAGCGACGGCGACCTGGTGACGCTGGAGTCCTAGGGCGTACTCATAAATTCGAACTCATGATCGATGTTCGCTTTTGGGTGCACTTCGGCTGCGGACAAGACTACGCATCAGGTCCGCCGAAGTTTGATAACGTAGGCACCGTGCGCCGATGCACATCCAGCCCAGGAGGTAAGCATGTCCGACCTGAAGCTCGAAGCAACGAACAACGCGGGAGAGACGACAACGTTGGTGGCGGTGCTACATGACCGCGGTCCCGATCGCTTGATGGACTTTGTCGGCGATGTAATCCTGGAAGTGAAGCCGACGCGCGGCTTGCTGGTTGCCCCAAAAGCTGGTGGCCTCCCCGTCACTCCAGATCCGAACAAGAATGATTTTGGTGGAATCCGGTGCGCAGGCGTCGGTGCTGGCGCCGGACTAAGGGCGGAGTCCCAAAGCGGCCGAGGTGTTTGGGGCGTGGGCAACGTTGGGGTACTTGGAGCCGGGTCCGGCCACAATGCCATTGGAGTACATGGAACCAATGCAGGATCAGGCCCCGGTGTCCGCGGTGA
>VBAF01000617.1:0-464 GCA_005884705.1 Alphaproteobacteria bacterium | reverse complement strand
GAACGCCCGGCGTCCTTGGCAGTTGCTCTGCCAATCCAATTGCGGTGCTTCCGACGGTGCATCCAGAACCGGGACACTTCGCCGGCGTAAAGGGCAATAGCGCTCATGGGTCCGGAGTCTTCGGCACCGGCGTCTACGGTGGTCAATTCCAAGGGTCCAGGGCGCAATTGAGTTTGGTGCCGGGAACCAGCGTCGGTAAGCCGACGACTGGTCCTCATTCCTTGGGCGAAATCTACATGGATTCGGCTGCGTCGCTGTTTGTGTGCGTCGCCAGCGGGACTCCGGGCACGTGGGTGAAGGTGGTAACCGCCTGATTGCAGGCGGTCACTTATCGGCGATACAGCCTCGACGACGTCGAGGGAGAGAACCAAGCCCGAGCCGCCATCGCGGCTGGGGCCCGTGCCCTTGCTTCCGATCGAACGACCCAAGTGTCCGCTTCTGGCATCTTCGAGACATGCCGACAG
>VBAF01000616.1 GCA_005884705.1 Alphaproteobacteria bacterium | reverse complement strand
TCGACCGTGGCGCGCCAGATCTCCTCGGGGTCGTGCTCGACCCAGCCCGGCTTGGGGAAGATCTGCGGCAGTTCCTTCTGCGCCGAGGCGGCGGGATGGCCGGCCGAATCGAACACGATGGCGCGCGTGCTGGTCGTGCCTTGATCGATCGCGAGGATATATTTTGCAGCCATGCGGCTGCGACTAGTGCGCCCGGTCGATGGCGAAGTCCACGGCCTCGAGCAGCGCCGACTTGAGCGGCGAATCGCGGAACAGGCCGAGCGCGTCGCGCGCCATGGCGCCGTAGTGGCGGGCGCGCTCCAGCGTATCGGCCAGCGCGTTGTGGCGCTCCATCAGGCTCTGCGCCTGCGCGAGATCGCCGTCGCGCTGGTCGAGCTTCTCGATGGTGCGCTTCCAGAATTCGCGGTCGACCGCGCCGCCGCGCAGGAAGGCGAGGATCACCGGCAGCGTGATCTTGCCCTCGCGGAAATCGTCGCCGACGGTCTTGCCGAGCTTGGCCTCGCGGCCGGCATAGTCGAGCGCATCGTCGACCAGCTGGAAGGCGATGCCGAGATTCATGCCGAAGCTCTCGAGCGCCACCCGCTCGGGTCCGTTGCGCCCGGCGACCATGGCGCCGATCTCGGCCGCCGCGGCGAACAGCTTGGCGGTCTTGGCCTTGATCACCTCGAGATAGGTCGCCTCGGGCGTGCTGATGTCGCGCTGGGTGACGAGCTGCAGCACCTCGCCCTCGGCGATCGTCGAGGAGGCGCGCGACAGCACGCCCAGGATATCGAGCGAGCCGACATCGACCATCAGCTCGAAGCTGCGGGTGAACAGGAAGTCGCCGACCAGCACCGAGGCCTTGTCGCCCCACAGCGAGTTGGCGGTCGGCCGGCCGCGGCGCAGCGCGCTCACGTCGACCACGTCGTCGTGCAGCAGCGTCGCCGAATGGATGAACTCGACGCAGGTCGCGAGCTTGACGTGCCGGTCGTCGTCGGCCGAATGGCCGCACAGCCGCGCCGCCGCCACGGTGAGCAGCGGCCGCATCCGCTTGCCGCCGGCGCCGACCAGATGGTTGGCGAGCTCGGGGATCAGCGCGACCGGCGAGCGCATGCGGGCCAGGATCTCGCGATCGACCCGCACCATGTCCTCGGCGCACAGCGCCAGCAGCGGCTCCAGGCCGGGCGCCTTGCGCTTGCCTTCGAGGGAAACGACGGTTGCCATGCAGAAAGGATAGTCCGTCCGGTGGAAGCGATGTTGCGACACGATGTCGTGAAACTAGGCTAAGCCCCTAGCATGGAAACCGCGCTGACCGAAGATGCCTTGCTGGGCGGCCGCCTGCGCCTGCTGCAGCCGCGCCGCGGCTATCGGGTGGCGGTCGACGCGGTGCTGCTGGCGGCGGCAGTCGATCCGGCGGCGGGCGAGCGGGTGCTCGACCTCGGCGCCGGCGTCGGCGCGGTCGGCCTGTGCCTGGCAAGGCGGGTCGCCGACTGCACGGTCACGGGCATCGAGCTGCAGCCGGCGCTGGCCGACCTTGCCCGCCGCAACGCCACGCTCAACGGCTTGAGCGAGCGCGTGCAAACCCTGGTCCACGACCTCGCCCAAGCAACCCGCCCTACCTCGCCGCGGCGGTGGCCGATCCGCCGCCCGACCCGAGCAAGGCGCTGGCGACCATCGAATCGAGCGCTGACCTGCGGCGCTGGCTCGAGGTCGCCGTCGGCACGCTCGAACCTGCGGGCACCCTCACCCTGATCCATCGCAGCGACCGGCTGGAGGACATCGCCGCGCACCTCGTCGGCCTGGGCTGCGGCGCGCTCACCATCAAGCGCCTGCCGCCGGCGGCGCGCGTGCTGGTGCGGGCACGGCGGGCGCCGACGCCGTCGGTCGGCCAATCGCCGCCGCTCGTGCTGCATCCGCCGGACGGCGGCTACACCGCGGCGGCCGAGGCGATCCTGCGCCACGCCGCTGCGCTGGACTTCTAGCCGAGGCGCCGCGACAGTGCCGGCCATGTTGCAATGGTTGAAGAATCGCTTTCGCCGCGGACCGGTCGTGCCCGTGGTGCGTCTGTCGGGTG
>VBAF01000249.1 GCA_005884705.1 Alphaproteobacteria bacterium | reverse complement strand
GAAGAGCACCCGCGGCGAGACTCTCGGCGGCGTGATGGGCGCGATCTGGGGCGGCTGGCTGCAGATCGCCATCCTGTGGATCGATGAATCGGTGCGTGGCCAGGATTGGGGCACCCGCCTGATGGACCAGGCCGAGACCTATGCGCGCGAGCACGGCTGCCACTCGGCGACGCTCGACACCCATTCCTTCCAGGCGCGGCCGTTCTACGAGGGCCGCGGCTACGAGATTTTCGGCACGCTCGACGACTATCCCAAGGGCCACAAGAGATTCTATCTGAGGAAGAAGCTCTGAGGCCTATTGCAGCAACAGCAAGAGGTCGGGGAGGGTTCCCACCACGAAGGCCACCGTCGCGAAGAGCGCTATAGCCGCGAAGCCGCGACGTATGGTGACCGGACCGAAGGTGGAGCGCGGCTCGCGGAACGTGCGGAAGACGCAGCGAACAATGCCGACCGCCGCCCAGATCTCCCAGACGAACCAGATGAAGACGGCCACGTAGTTGAAGGCCTGGTACGGCAAGAGCTGTCCGAGCCCCGGCAATCCCAGACCCAAGACCAGGAAGCCGAGCAGCCCGTTGACAAGGAAAGACTTGGCGAGCGGGAGCTCGCCGCGCCAATGGGCGACGACGTAGCGCTTCACGCCAGTTCCTTGAGCTTCTTGTCGATCGCCAGCAGATCCTGCCAGCTCTGGCGCTTGCTCGCGGGGGTGCGCAGCAGATAGGCGGGATGGAAGGTCGGCATGGTCGGGATCGCGGTGCCGTCGCTGAGCGTGTAGCTCGTCCACTTGCCGCGCAGCCGGGTGATGCCCTCCGTCGTGTCGAGCACCGCCTTGACCGCGACGCCGCCCGCCAGCACCAGCACCTTGGGCCGCGCCAGCTCGATATGGCGGCGGGTGAAGGCCAGACACATGCCCTGCTCGGCCGTGGTCGGCGTACGGTTGCCGGGCGGTCGCCAGAACAGGATGTTGGTGATGTAGAAGCCGCCGTCGCGACCGAGCCCGATCGCCGCCATCATGCGGTCCATCAGCTGGCCGCTGACGCCGACGAACGGCTTGCCGAGTCGATCCTCGTCGGCGCCCGGCGCCTCGCCGACGATCATCACCGGCGCGCCCGGCGTGCCGTCGGCAAACACGGTGTTCTTGGCGGTGCGCTTGAGCGCACAGCCTTCGAAGCCGCGGACGGCGGCCTCGAGCTCGGCCAGCGTGGTGCAGCGCTCGGCCAGCGCGCGCGCATCCTCGACCAGTTGCGGCGATTCGAGCGGCACCGGTGCGCGCGGTGGTGGTGGCGGAGTGGCCGGCGACGGCGTGCGCAAGGGTGTCGGTGCCCGGACCGGCGTGGCGGGTGCCGCCGCTGCTGCGGCGACCGGCGCCGGCGCGGCGAAGCGGTCGATCGGCTCCTCGCCGACCGCCTCGTCGACGCCTTGCTCGACATACCAGCGCAGCAGGGCGGCGGCGCCCTCGGTCATCCGAGGCTCTTCATGGAGGCGGCGAGGATCGGCGCCCCCGTCGCGGCGTCGGCGTGGCTCGCCATGTGAGGCTTGTCCGACGGCGCCGCATTGTCTGCCTTTGCATTGAGGCTGCCGTAAGTCTCGTAGGCGCGTTCGAGCACGGGCAGCATTTGGCCGTTCTCCAGCCGGAAATCACCCGCCGAGAAGATCCTGCTTCCGATATCGGTCAATGCAGCCACGGCGATTCTTCCTTTTCGGGCAGGTGGCGATCCGGTACCCGACAGGCTATTTACAGTTGACGGTTTGGCAAGGCGAGAAGGCAATGGCACGCGAGGCAATGGAATACGACGTCGTGATCGTCGGCGGCGGTCCGGCAGGGCTGGCGGCGGCGATCCGGCTCAAGCAGCTGGCGGCCGAGCGCAACCACGAAGTCTCCGTCTGCCTGCTCGAGAAGGGCTCCGAGGTCGGCGCGCACATCCTTTCCGGCGCCGTGATCGACCCGATCGCCCTCAACGAGCTGATCCCCGACTGGAAGGACAAAGGCGCGCCGATCGAGACCCAGGTCAGCGACGACCAGTTCCTGTGGCTGACCAAGACCGGTGCCCTACGCTTCCCCAATTTCTCGATGCCGCCGCTGATGAACAATCACGGCAACTACATCGTCAGCCTGGGCGACGTCTGCCGCTGGCTCGCCACCCAGGCCGAGGCGCTGGGCGTCGAGATCTACCCCGGCTTCGCCGCCGCCGAGATGCTCTACGACGAGGACGGCTCGGTGAAGGGCGTCGCCACCGGCGACATGGGCGTCGGCAAGGACGGCCAGAAGAAGGACACCTACACCGAGGGCATGGAGCTGCATGCCAAGTACACGCTGATCGCCGAAGGCGCGCGCGGCTCGCTCTCCAAGATGCTGTTCGCCAAGTTCGACCTGCGCGCCGGAGTCGATCCGCAGAAGTTCGGCATCGGCATCAAGGAGCTGTGGCAGGTCCCGGCCGAGAGCTTCAAGAAGGGCCTGGTGGTGCACACGCAGGGCTGGCCGCTGTCGGAGACCGCCAGCCAGGGCGGCTCCTTCATGTATCACTTCGGCGACAACCTGGTCGCCATCGGCCTCGTCGTGCACCTCAGCTACGAGAACCCCTATCTTTCGCCGTTCGACGAGTTCCAGCGCTTCAAGACTCATCCCGAGGTGGCGAAGTACCTCAAGGGCGGCAAGCGGCTGGTCTACGGCTCGCGCGCCATCAACGAAGGCGGCATCCAGTCGATTCCCAAGCTCACCTTCCCGGGCGGGGCGCTGCTCGGCTGCTCGGCGGGCTTCGTCAACGTGCCGCGCATCAAGGGCAGCCACAACGCCATCAAGAGCGGCATGCTGGGCGCCGAGGCGGCGTTCGAGGCGTTGGCCGCCGGCAAGACCGGTGGCGACGAGCTCGTGGCCTATCCGGCGGCGCTGCGCGCGTCCTGGCTGTGGAAGGACCTCGACAAGGTCCGCAACGTCAAGCCGGCGCTGCGATGGGGCTCGGTGCTGGGCACGATCTACGGCGGCTTCGACATGTGGATGCACGATCTGGGGCTCAGGCTGCCCTGGACCTTGCGGCACAAGAAGGCCGATCACGAAACCTTGCGGCCGGCCGCCGAATTCCAGCCGATCCAGTATCCCAAGCCCGACGGGGTGGTTTCCTTCGACAAGCTCTCCTCGGTGTTCCTGTCCAACACCAACCATGAGGAGGACCAGCCGGTTCACCTCAAATTGCGTGATCCGTCGATCCCGATTGCGGTCAATTTGCCGCTCTATGCCGAGCCGGCGCAGCGTTATTGTCCCGCTGGCGTTTACGAAGTTGTCACCTCCGACGCCGGCCAGCCGCGCTTTCAGATCAACGCCCAGAACTGCGTGCACTGCAAGACCTGCGATATCAAGGATCCTGCGCAGAACATCGACTGGACGGTACCGGAGGGCGGCGGCGGGCCCAACTACCCCAACATGTGAAGCCCCCTATGGCCACGATGCGTCCCATTTCCCTCGCGCTGCTGTCGGCGGCACTCCTGCTTCCGCTTCCGCTCGCCATCCAGGCCCAGCCCAGCAGCGGCCCGCAGCAGCGCCAGGCGCAGCCAGCCGGCCGCCAGCTCGCCTCGATCACGCTCAGCGGCCGCTACCTCGCCGGCCGCGTCGCCGAGCAGGACCATGATTACGAGACCGGCTCCGAGCAGTTGGATCTGGCCCTCTCCCAGGCCCCGGGCGATCTCGAGCTCGCCTACAGCGCCTTCCGGCTGCGCATCTATGCCGGCCGTCTCGACGCCGCGGCACAGCTCGCGCCGCAGCTCCTGCTGGCACGGCCCAACGACGGGTTGCTCAACCTCGTCATGGCGATCCAGCAGATCAAGAAGGGCGACTATCGCGCCGCCGAGCAGCAGGTCGGCCGCATCGGCGGGCAGGACCAGCTCGGGCCGCTGCGCGACTTCGTCGTCGCATGGCTGAAGGCCGGCCAGAAGGATTTCGCAGCGGCCCGCGCGTCGCTCGCCAAGCTCAAGCCGGGCGACGTCAATGCCCAGGCGCCGGTCGTGGTGATCGACGCGCAGATCGACGAGATGGCGGGCGACAAGGCCGCCGCCGAAACGAAGTACCGCCGCGCGGTCGAGCTCGATCCCTCGGCGCTGCGGGTGGTGCTGGTTGCCGCCGACGGCTTGCGGCGCCTCGGCAAGGAGGCCGATGCGCGCGCAATCCTCAAGGCCTTCGGCGACAAGTATAGCGATACCGTGGTGATGGACGGCCTGCTCGCGGCCAACGCGCCGATGCCCAAGCCGCCGTCGCCCGCCTCGGGCATCGCCGAGATCATGTTCGAGATCGGCAGCGCGCTGAATGCCGATCCGCGCAACCAGCGCGGCGACCTGGCGCTGATCTTCGAGCAGTTCGCCGTCGAGCTCAGGCCCGAGCACGACTTCGCCTGGCTCACCATCGCCGGCCTCTACGAGCAGTGGGGAAACTCGGCCAGGGCGATGGCGGCCTACAACAAGGTCGGCCCGACCTCGGCGCTGTACTGGCAGGCGCGTCTGCGCGCTGCCGCGCTCGACGCCCAGGAGGAGCGCTTCGACGACGCCGTGAAGAAGCTCAAGGTCCTGGTGGCCGAGAAGCCGGACCGGGTCGACGCCGCCCTGACCTTGGCCGAGCTGTTGCGCAACAAGGAACGCTACGCCGATGCCGTCGCCGCCTACGACACCGCACTGCAGCGCATCAAGAAGGTCGAGGAGCGCCACTGGCCGATCTATTTCGGCCGCGGCATCGTGCTGGAGCGCACCAAGCAGTGGCCGAGGGCCGAAGCCGACATGAAGAAGGCGCTCGAGCTCTCGCCCGAGCAGCCCTATGTGCTGAACTATCTCGGCTATAGCTGGATCGACCAGGGCCTCAATCTCGATGCCGGCATGAAGATGCTGAAGCGCGCCACCGAGCTGCGGCCCGATGACGGCGCCATCACCGATTCGGTGGGCTGGGCCTATTACCGGCTCGGCCAGTACGACAAGGCGGTCGAGTGGCTGGAGCGGGCGAGCGAGCAGAAGGGCGAGGATCCTACCGTGATCGAGCATCTCGGCGACGCCTACTGGCAT
>VBAF01000618.1:751-2353 GCA_005884705.1 Alphaproteobacteria bacterium | reverse complement strand
TCATGAAGCCAGCGGGTTCGGCCGGATCTGCAGCTTGTACACCTTCGGCCGGTTCTCCTTGCCGCCCTCGTTATGGAAGTTGGTGCGCGTGCCCGAAGTCGTCCAGAGCGCGCGGCCTTTCCAGCCGGCCTTCGCATCGTCGATGCGCCCGTCGACGTTCTTCGTGAAGAAGCCCATCGGATAGGGCACGCGGATGTCGACCACCTTGCCGCCGACGACCGCCATCAGCGACTCGCTGCCATTGGTCTGGAAGATCGGCACGTCCTTGCCGAGGCCCAGCGTGTTATAGCGGTCGACCCACACGTAGTAAGCGTGGTTCGCGCTGCCTTTCTCGTCGACGCCTTTGAATTGCGGCCCAGGCATGCGATAGAGCGTCCAGCCTTCCTGGCAATGCTTGCCGCTCGCCGCGTCAGGCCCGTTCAACGGTCCTTTGCACTTCTTGCGATCGAAGCTCGCCATGTGGCCGCTCGCGAGCGGCACCCAGACCACGCCGTCGTTGCCCATGTCGATGCCGCGCGGGCTGTAGCCCGGCATCGGCGGCACGAAGACTTCGGTGAGCGTCGTGTCCGGCGGATTGCTTCCCGGCACCATGCGCATGACGAAGCCGGGCTGCGCCATCCGTGCGAAGCCGATGCCCATCGACTGGCCCCAGACCGAATCGTCCACCGTGCTCGGCGTGACGCCGTAGAACGCGGCGCGCAGCTTGGTGTCGCCCTCATCCGGCTTGCCGCTCGCGTTGGTGTCCACCACGATCGGCGCCCACCGCTGCGAGGCCGCATCGTCGCCGCTGGAAAAATACTTCTTCGTGTCGAGCCAACCCACCACGCCGCTGCCCGGTCCGCCCGCGCTGGTCCACAGCACGTCCGGCGATTTCGGATGGAAGTACAGGTGATGCGTCGGGAAGCAGGTATCGATCAGCTGCCACTTCGCCGTGCTCGGGTCGTATACCGAAAGGTGACGCGGCGACTCCTTGAGCGGTGCGAGCTTCGACGAGGCATTGGAGCCGTCGGTGCAGAACTTCGGCTGCGCGCCCGCGGGACGGATGCGCGCCGTGAACCACACGCGCCCCTGGCGATCCATGATCGGGTTGTGGATGCTGGTGTGGCCGTCCCAGATCGGCTTGTCGCCCCAATAGGCCGAAGTGCCCTTCGGCAGGGAGCTCGACGACGGCGTCTCCGGATCCTTGTACGGATGCTTGATCTCGGAGGCGACGTGCTTCACCGGATCGAGCACCGGCACGAGATCGGTGCTCTCTTCCGTCGAGCCGTAGACCTTGCCGTTCGCGTTCACCGTCGGCTGGTTCTTGTCGGTGGAGACCAGGTCGTGGAGGTAGGCCTTGTTCGAGGACCAGTCCCACATGGTGACGACGACGTTCCGCTCCACGCCCTGCGGGCGCTGGGGCTTGTCGAACGGCAGCTCGCCCGCGGCGATGCGATCGGTCCAGTCGGCAAAATTCTTGATCGCCGCGTCGTAGCCCATGTAGCCGAGCCCGGTCGCCATGTTGGTCATGGCTTGGCCCGACTGCGTGCGTTTCGCCCACGCCTGGTAGGAGTTGCCGTCCTTCGAAAACATTTCCGGGACCTTGCGCATGCCGGCGCTACC
>VBAF01000618.1:0-739 GCA_005884705.1 Alphaproteobacteria bacterium | reverse complement strand
CGACCCACTGGTCCTGCGACTTCATGTTCTCCGAGATGCCGTTGCCCTTGTCGCCCGTGCCGGGGAAATCGCTGGTGGGCGGGATCTTCAGCAGCGAATACCAATACATGCCGGGATAGAACTCGGCCGCATCCTTCGCGCTGCCCGCCATCGCCACCTTGAGGTTCAAGCTCTTGCCGGGCGCGGCCTGTGTCTTCGCCGACTCGGCCAGACCGTAGCCGCGCACCCAGACGCTGTAGTTCGCCTTCGGCAGCTCCGGAATGAGAAAGCGCCCCTTGTCGTCGGTGACGACGACCTTGGCGTACTTGGTGGGCAGGTCGCCGGTCTCGGCGATCACCCAGACGCCGGCTTCGGGACCCTTCGGGCCCATGACGACGCCGCCGATATCGGCGGGACCTACCTTTTGCGCGTAGGCAGAGACGCTGAGAAGCAGCGAAACGAGGACTGCGGCGGTTTTGGTCATACCTCCTCCCAGAGATGTAACCGTCAGGATGACGCCAAGCGCCGCAAATGAAAAGGGGTCAGACCCTTGGGTTTCACCCAGGCGGTCTGACCCCGACGTCAGCTAATTGACGGTTTTTACACCAGCGGCGGCTCGCCCGGCCCGCCACGGCCGCGGTAGCCCATGACGAGCGACACGACGAACGCGATCAGGAACAGGAAGAACAGCACCTTGGCGATGCCGGCCGCTGTGCCCGCGAGGCCGGTGAAGCCGAAGATGGCCGCGAGGATGGCGACG
>VBAF01000248.1 GCA_005884705.1 Alphaproteobacteria bacterium | reverse complement strand
TTCACTTACATCATCCAGCTCTCGGGCTCTGTCCATGGCATCGTCGTGCGCGACGACAGTCCCTACAAGACGTTCGAGGCGTTCGTCGCCGCTGCGAAAGCCGATCCCGAGAAGCTGACCTACGGCACGTTCGGCCAGGCGTCGGTGCAGAACCTGGTCATGGTCGATCTGCAGCAGCGGCTCGGCGTCAAGCTCACCCACGTGCCCTACAAGGGCGGCAGCGACCTCTACAACGGGTTGCTCGGCAGCCAGATCGACGCGATCGCCGATGCCAGCGGCTGGATCCCGCTGGTGCAGAGCGGCAAGTTCCGGCTGCTGGTGGTGTGGGGTTCGCAGCGCATGAAGCTGTTCCCCGAGGTCCGCACACTGAAAGAGGCGGGTATCGACCTCGAGGTCAACTCGCCCTACGGGGTGTGCGGGCCCAAAGGCCTGGACGCCGCGATCGTGAAGAAGGTCCACGACGCCATGAAGGACGCGCTGTTCGACCCGGCGACCCAGGCGGTGATGGCGACCTACAACATGCCGACGCTCTATCTCGATTCGGTCGCCTACGACAAGGCGGCACGCCAGCAAAACCAGATCGAGATCGACAACCTCAAGCGGGTCGGCATGTTGGCGAAGCAGTAGTTCCTGAACGGAGAACGCTTTGCCTGGTCTCTTGCCCTGAGTCGCGGGTTGGCTTGAGGATCACCAAACCCCGAAGAAAATGCCGTGCTTCTTGTGCGTCGCGGTACGTGCCTCGACATAGGCGTCGTCGACCGTCACGCGGGTCTTGCGCGCCTTGAGCCAGGCGGCGAGGCGGCCCTCCATTTCGGCGAAGACCGGCGCGTAAGCCTGATCGGCTCCGAGGTCGCGCAGCTCGCGCGGATCGTTCTCGAGGTCGAACAGCATCGGCCGGAAGTCCTGCCACCAGACGTATTTCCAGCGGTCGGTCCGCACCATCATGGCGCGGCAGTCGCGCGGGCGGCGGCCCAGGATCTTGCGTGCCTCGCGGAAGGAGTAGTCGAGCTCGGAGAAGACCGCGTCGCGCCACGCCTCGCGCTGGGTGCCGCGCAGCAGGCCGAGCAGCGAGCGGCCCTCGACCAGATGCTCCTGCGGCGGCAGGTTCAGCGCCTCCAGCAGGGTCGGCACGACATCGATCGCCTCGACCAAGCGATCATCGACGGTGCCGCGCGTGGCGTCCGCCGCCGGATCAGGGTCGTAGACGATGAAGGGCACGCGCTGCGCCTCCTCGTAGAACATCTCCTTCTCGCCCAGCCAATGGTCGCCGAGGAAATCGCCGTGATCGGCGGTGAAGACGATCAGCGTGTCGTCGAGACGGCCCGCCTTCTCCATCTGGGCGAACAGCCGACCCAGCCAGTCGTCGATCTGCCTGATCAGGCCCATGTAGGTCGGCCGCACCGTCGCCGCCGCCTCGGCGCGCTGGAAGGAGACCGATTCCTCGTGCTGACGGTAGGCGGCGAGCACGGGGTGTTGATTCTGGAGCTCGCCCTCGTCGCGGTTCAGCGCCAGGCAATCGTTGGGTCCGTACATGTCGTTGTACGGCGCCGGTGCCATATAGGGCCAATGCGGCTTGACGTAGCTGAGGTGCAGGCACCACGGCTTCTCGCCCATTCCCTCGATGAAGCGCATCGCCTCGCGCGTCATGTAGGCGGTCTCGGAATGCTCCTCGGCGACGCGGGCCGGCAGCCGCGCGTTGCGCATGTGCCAGCCCGACACCGTCTCGCCGTTCGGCCCCTTGGCCGAGATCACGTAGTCGCTCCACGGATCGTTGGACGCATAGCCATGCTTGCGCAGATAGTCGGCGTAGCCGCTTTCGGTGCCGGGCGGCGAATGGCCGTCGTAGCGATCGAGCTCCTCAAACCCGCCTGCCCGCATCAGCGCCGCCAGCGCGGCACCGCCCTCGATGCCGACGCGCTCGAGCCCGTCGGTGTCGGGCAGCACGTGCGTCTTGCCGGCGAGCGCCACGCGCAGGCCGGCCGGCCGCAGGAAATCGCCGATCGTCTTCTCGCGGAAGGAAAGCGGGACGCGATTCCAGGTGGCGCCGTGGCTGAACATGTAGCGGCCGGTGTAATAGGACATGCGCGAGGGCCCGCAGACGCCTGACTGGACATAGGCGCGCGGGAACAGCACGCCGCGCCTGGCGAGGCTGTCGATCGCCGGCGTCTTCAGGTGCGGATGGCCGGCGCAACCGAGGTGATCGGCGCGCAGCTGATCGCACATGATGAACAGCACATTCTTGACCTTGCCCACGCTTTCCCTCCTGACGACTTGGCCCTATCTAAGCCGCATGAGCGATAGCCAGTCCATCCGCGAAATCCTCGATTTCTGGTTCCTGCCCCTCGACGACCCCACCCCCGAACTCGACGCCGAACTACGCCACCGCTTCGGTGCGCTGCTCGACACGGCGATCGCGGGCGCGCTCGATCACTGGCGCAAATCACCCGACGGCGCGCTGGCGCTGACGATCCTGTGCGACCAGTTCTCCCGCAACATCCATCGCCGCAGCGCACGGGCCTTCGCGAGCGACGCCACGGCGCGCGAGACGGCGCGCCAGGCGCTGGCGCGCAACCACCCTGCGGCGTATCCGCCCGACATGCGCATGTTCTTCTTCATGCCGTTCCAGCACAGCGAGGATCTCGGCGACCAGGAATTCTGCTGCATCCTGTTCGCCACCCTGGGCAACGCGGACAACGACAAGTACGCGATCGAGCATCGCGACATCGTCGCCCGGTTCGGCCGCTTCCCCCATCGCAACGAGGTGATGGGCCGCGACAGCACGGCCGAGGAGCTCGACTACCTCAAGACGGCGAAGCGCTTCGGGCAGTGACCGCGCGGTAGAGATCGGCCGTGGCCTTGTCGAAGCAGCAGAAGATCACGTGGTCGACCTTGGCGTGGGCACGCACCTCGCGGACGGCGATCTCGGTCGCCGGCTCCTTCGGATAGCCGTAGACGCCGGTCGAGATCGCCGGGAAGGCGATGGTCTTCAGGCCGTGCTGCTCGGCCAGCGCCAGGCTATTGCGATAGCAGCGCGCCAGCAGCTCCGGTTCGCCCGTTTTGCCGCCGTGCCAGACAGGGCCGACGGTATGGATCACGTGCCGAGCCTTCAGCCGATAGCCCTTGGTGATCCTGGCCTCACCGGTCGGGCAGCCATGCAGTGTGCGGCATTCGGCGAGCAGCTCGGGCCCGGCAGCGCGATGGATCGCGCCATCGACGCCGCCGCCGCCCAGCAGCGATTCGTTGGCCGCGTTGACGATGGCATCGACGTCGAGCCGCGTGATGTCGCCCTCGATGACCTCGAGGCGCGCCACGTTGTTACCAGTAGCGAACGGGACCGGTGTCGAGATGGACGAAGCCGGAGCGCGGGTAGAAGCCGACGCCGCCCATCTGCAAAGAGCGCGCGGCTTGGCGGATCTTGAACACCGGCACGCCCGGGAAGCGGATGTCCATCGCATTGCCGTTCATGTGCTGGCTGTCGCGCGCCACGCCGCGGCTGACGCTCGCCAGCCACGCATTGGTCTCGGGCGAGCGGAAAGCCGACAGCACCTCAACCGTGCCGGCGTAGCCGGCGAGCTGCATGGTGTGCCACAGCACGTCGAACACCAGCGGATCCATCTCGGTCTGCTCGGCGGTCTTGCTGTCGCGCAGGAAGTGATTGAGCTTGTTCAGCGCCTCGCGCTTGTAGGCGCCATCCGACCAATAGGTGACGGTGAGCTGCTCGCTGGTGTTGACGTTGACCAGGCTGAGCGTGCGCGGGCTGCTGAGGTCGAGCGCCGGCGGCGGCTCGTCGGGAACGGACGGCGCCGGCGCAAAGCCGCCATAGCGCGAGCCGCGCAGGGTCTGCGGCGTGACCGGGTGTTTGACGTGGCTCGACGCGGCAGCGGCCGGCGCGGCAGCGACCTTGTGGACGGCAGGCTTGGCGGCTGGCGTGGTGGTGGTCTTCTTCTGGGTGGTGCTGGAGGAGCTGCCGCGCAGCACCTCGGGCTCTTGGGCGAAGGCAGCGCCGGCGAAGGTCAGCGTCGCCGCCAGACTTAGAACGAGACTCCGCATCCCCTGCCCTGACTTTGTTGTATTTTTGCCACAAGGTTTGTATCAGAGTCCGATTCGCGACTCAAAGCGAAATTCCCTGTCAATTGTAGCCGCTAGAGCAACGACTTCACCAATGATGCAGAGTGTTGGGCCATCAAGTTGTGCACGCATTGCTTGCCGCTCGATAGTCCCCAAGGTGCCGACGATGCGGCGCTCGCGCTCGGTCGTGCCGTTCTCGATCAGCGCGATCGGCGTCGATGACGGCAGGCCGTGCTGGGTGAGCTGGCGGGCGATCGCCGGCAAGCCTTCGGCCGCCATATAGATCACGACGGTCTGGCGCGGCCGCGCCAGCATCGGCCAGTCGAGCGCCATCGCGCCGTCCTTGGTGTGGCCGGCGACGAACACGCAAGCCTGCGCATGATCGCGATGGGTGAGCGGGATGCCGGCGCTCGCCGCGCAGCCCAGCGCGGCGGTGATGCCGGGCACGACCTCGACGGCGATGCCCGCGGCCGTCAGCGCCTCGATCTCCTCGCCGCCCCGCCCAAACACCAGGGGATCGCCGCCCTTGAGCCGCACCACGCTCTTGCCCGCGCGCGCCAGCGCCACCAGGCGATCGTTGATCTCCTGCTGCGACACGGCGTGATGACCTCGCCGCTTGCCGACGAAGATGCGCTCGGCATCGCGACGCGCCATCGCGAGCACTTCAGGCGAGACCAGCCGATCGTAGACGATGACGTCGGCGCGCTGCAGCAGGCGATGCGCCTTCAAGGTCAGCAGGTCGGCATCGCCGGGACCGGCGCCGACCAGATGCACCATGCCCTGTGCCGGCGCGCGGTCACTGCGCGTCGAGTCGCCACGCGACAGATCGAGCAGACGAATCAGCTCGCGGCGCGCGGCGATCTCGTCGCCCGCCAGCGCCAGCTCGCCGACCCGGCCGTCGAAGATGCGATCCCAGAACAGGCGGCGCGCCCGCGGCTCGTCCAGCGTGCGGCGCACCTGGGCGCGGAAGATTTCGGCGAAGCGCGCCAGCCGGCCGATCGTGGCAGGCAGCGCGCGTTCGATCTCGGCGCGCAGCTTGCGGGCCAGCGCGGGCGCCATGCCACCGGTCGAGATGGCAATGGTGATCGGCCCGCGATCGACGATCGCCGGCATGATGAAGGTCGACAGCGCTGGGGTATCGACCACGTTGACCGGCACGCCACGTACCTGCGCGGCGTGCGATACGCGGCCCTGCAGCAGCGCGTCGTCGCTGGCGACGATCACGATCGACATGCCGGCGAGCTCCTCGGCCTCGAAGCGCCGGCCGGCCCAGCAGACACGCCCATCGGCGATGAGCTGGGCGATCTCGCCGCCGACTGTCTCGGCGATCAGCGAGACCTGCGCGCCGGCCGCGAGCAGCAGCTCGATCTTGCGCGCCGCCGGATCGCCGCCGCCGACCACCAGCGCCCGACGGTCCTGCAGCGACAGGAAGACCGGGAAGCTCTGCATCACGCGGCCCCGCTCGCGCTCAAGCTGCCGAGCCAATAGGAACCCGAGGGCGGTGACGGCATCAGCGGCTCGCCATGCGCGCCGGGCGGCAGGCGGTCGGTATCGGGACAGGCCAGGCCCATCTCGGCGGCGGCGGCCCGGAAGATGTCGGTGCGATAGACCCGGTCCGCGGTCGCTTCGATGTCGATCGATCGGGTGCATTGCCGCCAATGGATCATCTGCTTCAGGAACCAGTCGGCGTGGCTGCGCCAGGGGAAGTTGGCGTGGTTGCGATGAAAGACGTGGATGTCCGGTTGATCGAGCGTGCGGGCGATCACCTCGGCCGGCGTGTTGAGATAGCGCGGGCTCGACAGCACGCGCGCGGCGTCGGCCCGATTGCCCGGCTCGTCGAGCCACTGGCAGGCCTCGAGCAGCGCCTTGATCAGCGCGCGCAAGGTGAGCGGATTGTGCTCTGCCCAGGCCTCCGTCGTGCCCAGCACCTTCTCGGGCATGCCCTTCCAGATGTCGGCGCCGCTGAGCACGATGCGGCCGATGCCGAGCACGGCCGCGCGCTGGTTCCACGGCTCGCCGACGCAATAGCCGTCGATCAGGCCACCGGAAAGATGGGCGACGGTGTGCGGCGGCGGCACCACCACGAGGCGCACGTCCCGGTCGGGATCGAGGCCGCCCGAGGCGAGCCACAGCCGCACCATGTAGTTCTGCACCGAGTAGGGGAACACCGAGGCGAGCACGAGTTGCGGCCGGCCGGCGGCCGCGCGTTTGCGCACCACCGCGGCGATGGCGCGTGCATCGAGCGGCCTGGTCGCGGCGTACTCGGGCGCGGCCTCCTCGATCTCCTGCCACAGCGCGTTCGAGAGGGTGAGCGCATTGCCGTTGACCTCGAGCGTCATGACGTTCACCAGCGGGACGGTGACGCTGTCGATGCCGAGCGTGATCGCGAGCGGCAGCGGTGCCAGGATGTGCGACGCATCGAGCACGCCGAGCGCCAGCTTGTCGCGCACGTTGGCCCACGACACCTCGCGGCGAATCTCGACCTCGAGGCCCTGGCGCTCGAAGGCACCCAGCTCCTCGGCCAGCACAATCGGCGCGCAGTCGATGATCGGGATGAATCCGACTTTGAGCTTCGCTCGATCGACGTCCGACATGCGCCGCACCACTCCACAAACAAAAACGTCCCGCTCGGCCGGCATGCGCCGGTCGCTCAGGACGCCATTGTCCAGCCGGCGGACCGACATTGGTCCGCCACCACCATGGGTGCAGCACGACTCGTGCCAAACGCCAACCCATTCGAGCGACGCCTTCTGTCGGAGGCTGTTACGACGGCGACGCCTACTTCTTGAGCACCTTGGCGTAGGTGACGATGTCCTGCGCAACCTCGCCGATGCGCTTGTTTTGGTCCATGGCGAGCTTGCGCAGCAGCTTGTAGGCGGCTTCCTCGCCGAGGCCGCGTTGCTCCATCAGCAGGCCCTTGGCGCGGTCGACCGCCTTGCGTTCCAGCAGGGTGAGCCGGGCGCGCTCCAGCTCCTCGCGCATCGCGTGGTAGCGGTTGAAGTGGCCGACCGCGACATCGACGACCGAGCGCACGCGGTCCTGCGCCAACCCCTTCACGACATAGGCCGAGACGCCGGCCTCCATCGCCGCGGCGATCGTGGCGGGGTCGGACTGGTCGACGAACAGGGCGATCGGCCGCGGCTGCTGCTCGGTGCTGCGGCGCATGTCCTCGATCACGTCGCGGCTCGGGCTGTCGGTGCTGACCACCACGACGTCAGGCGCCAGGTCACGCACCCGCGCCGGCAGGTCCTGCGTGCCTTGCAGGCGCGCGAGCAGGCGGTAGCCCGCCTCGCGCAAGCCGCTCTCGACGATCTCGGCGCGCGCGGGATTGTCGTCGATCAGCAGGACGGACAGCGGCTTGTGCACGCAGCCCGTGGGCGCAACTTCCATGCCATCGACGGGCTCGCGCGGCGCGCGCCTGTCAGGGCGTCGATTCGACGAGC
>VBAF01000247.1 GCA_005884705.1 Alphaproteobacteria bacterium | reverse complement strand
CAGGAGGCGTGCCACACGCCGATCGCCGCCTTGCGGATGAAGGCCTCGAGCGCCTCGTCGTCGGTCATCACTTGGTCGAAGGTGAAGCCCTCGATCACGAAGTTGTCGATCATGTAGCGGCGCAGCGCCGCCGGCCCGTCGAGGAACTTGGCCACGATCGAGGTCAGGACCTTGTTCTTGGTGTTGACCACGCCGATCTTGCGCACCCGGTCGGAGTAGGAGGCGGGGAAGGGATTGTCCGTCACCGCGGCCAAGGGCGCGCTCATCTGCAGCGCCGCCATCTTCTTGAAGCCGGTCATCAGTCGGTCGAGGTCGCGCTTGTCGGACAACAGGTTGAACTCGACCACCGGCTCGGACCGCCAATCAGTCGAGGCGAGCCGGACCTGGCCGGTCTCGGAATAGGTTCGGTTGATGAAGGTGAGCAGCGAGGCGATCTGCTCGCCCACCGCATGCCAGGCCGACTTGCTGACCACCGCCACGAACATGTCGCCCTGCGGCACGCCGGCCAGGCCCGACGAGTAGCGGATGCCGACGTGGATGTGGCGTCGCGTGTGCTGGTTCATGCGCGCGCCGCGGCGGATGTAAGACGACAGCGAGATCGACGGGTGGTCCATCAGGCGCTGGCCGACGCCGGGCAGCGCCGACACGACTGGGATGCCCATGTCCTTGAGATGCCCGACCGGGCCGATGCCGGCGCGCAACAGATGTGCCGGCGAGTGGATCGCGCCCGAGGACAGGATGACCTCGCGGGCGCGGAACTCGACGTCCTTGCCGTCGACCCGGGCGGAGACGCCGACGCACTGCGTGCCTTCGAACAAGAGCGACTTTACCTGGGTGTTGGTCGAGATGGTGAGATTGGGCCGCTTGCGCGTCTCGGCATCGAGGTAGCCCATCGCCGCCGAGACCCGCGCCTCTTCGGCGTTGGAATGCGTCACCGGGAAGTAGCCGTCGACGAACTCGCCGTTCTGGTCGGGCAGGAACTTCATGCCGGCGAGCTTGCAGGCTTCGCCGACCGCCTGCGCATGCCTGGTCCAGTGCTCGACCGGGATGCGGCGCACCGGGATGCGCCCCTCCCTGCCGTGCCAGTCGTTGGCGAAATCGAGATCGCGCTCGACCTTCTTGAAGTAGGGCAGGACATTGTCCCAGCCCCAGCCCTCGGCGCCGCGCGCCACCCATTCGGCGTAGTCGGTCGGCGCGCCGCGGTTCGCCATCTGGCCATTGATCGACGAGCCGCCGCCCAGCACCCGCGCCTGCTCGTACTTGCGCAGCGGCGGCCGGTTCTCCTGCGGATTGTTGTGGCTCACGATCTGGGTGTGGACCTTGAGCTCGGTCCAGTGGAAGCGGGGGTCGAAGTATGCGGTGCCGGAATAGGAATCCTTGATCTCCGGCGGCTCTCTGCCAGGCGGCGTGTCCTGGCCAGCCTCGCAGACCAGCACCTTGTTGGCCGGGCGTGCCGACAATCGATTGGCGAGAACCGATCCCGCCGAGCCACCGCCCACGATGATGTAGTCGTACGCCACGCGCTTCCCCCAGTCTTGTGGGGGCCACGCTACGCCTGCGGCAAAAAGCGGGCAAAGCAAGAATTCACGCACGGAACGTCCGTTCCGCGCCGCGCGTTGCACGGAGGCGTACACACAGGAGGAGGCCCCCTTATGCAGCGCACTCTACTGACTTTGGCTCTCGTCATGGCGGCTGGCGCCGCCGGCGCCCAGACCGCGACCGCCCCCGTGGCGGGCGGGGCGAGCACCGGCGCGACCATGACGGTGCCCCCGGCCAGCGCCGGGGCGACCATGAACAGCGGCGCGACGATGAACAGCAATGCCGGCATGCGCGGCGCGCAGACCGGCGGCGGCGCCCAGGTCAACAGCAACGCGCAGATGAACAGCAATGCCCAGATGCCCGGCGGGCAGGTGAACAGCAATATGGGGGTAAACACCGGCGCCTCGGCCAACGCCAACATGGCCAACGCGCCCGCGCCACGCCTGACCGGCGCCGCCGGCACCGCCCAGCGCCGCATCGAGCAGGACGGCTACAAGAGCGTGTCGAACCTGCAGCAGGGTGCCGACGGCCTGTGGCACGGCACCGCGATGCGTGGCAACGCCCAGGTCCAGGTCACCGTGGATCGTGCCGGCCGCGTCTCGGCGCAGTAACACACGATTCGTTTCGAAAGCCCGCCTTGTCGCCGACAAGGCGGGCTTTCTATTGCCGGGAAGCGGCCGGCCTGCAATCGTTGGTCAACCAACGAGGAGGACGCCGCATGCCGGACGCATCGACCGCCACCGCCGCACCGGGCGATTCAGCCACGCCCGAATTGATGAAGGCGATCTCGGCGGCCTTCAACAGCCGCGACGTCGATCGCATCGTCTCGTTCTTCACCGACGACGCCACCTTCTGGCTGGCGCGCGGCCCCGAGCCGGTCGGCCGCACGCTCAAGGGCAAGGAGACGATCCGCAAGGCGCTGGCGGACCGCTTCAAGGTGATCCCGGACATGCGCTGGGATCACAAGGAGTACATCTTCGCCGGCAACCGGGCGGTCTCGGTGTGGATGGTGAAGGGCAGGGGCGCCGACGGCGAGGACCTCAACTACGAAGGCTGCGACATCTACACGTTCCGCGGCAGGAAGATCTGCGCCAAGAACACCTTCTGGAAGATGGTCGAGCACAAGGACCGGCTTTGATCGCGATCCGCTGGCTGGCGCTAGTCCTCGTCCTGCTGACGGGGACGGCCCAGGCGCGCGACCAGATCGGTGTCGAGATCGTGCAGTACGGGTTATTCCGCGCCGACATCGTGGCCAAGCAGCCCGATGCGAGTGGCGTCACGCACAACATGGTCGACAACATCTGCCATGTCGCCACGACGCGGGACGTGCCGATGAAAATCGGACTGCATTTCGGCGTTCGCTACAGGGTGACCGGGCCGGTCGCGGGCGAGCGCGCGCTGCTGAAGAAGGTCATACTCTACCCGGCGGTGATGAAACCGCCGCCGCCGGGGCAGCCACTGTCTCAGGTGTCGAACTTCGTCGAACTGCGGGTCGGCACCAGCTCCTATACGGAGTATGCCCTCGAACAGGCCTGGGAACTGGTCGGGGGCACGTGGACCTTCCAATTCTTCGAACGCGACCGCAAGCTGGCGGAGTTCAGCTTTACGGTCACCGAGGGGGCGTCGGTGACCGAGTCGGGCGAGCCGACCTGCTTCCGGCTTTCGAGCTAGCCGAACGGAGGACAAGATGGCGTTGGACCTGGTGATTCGCGGCGGCACCGTCGTCGACGGCTCCGGTCGTGCCCGCTTCTCGGGCGACATCGGCGTCAAGGACGGCCGCATCGTCGAGATCGGCAAGGTGACGACGCCGGCTCGGCGCACGCTCGACGCCGACGGCTTGATCGTCTCGCCCGGCTTCATCGACGGCCACACCCACATGGATGCCCAGGTGGCGTGGGATCCGATCGGCAGCTGCTCGTGCTGGCACGGCGTGACGTCGGTGGTGATGAGCAATTGCGGCTTCGCGCTGGCGCCCTGCAAGCCGGAAGATCGCGAATGGTATGCGCGTTGCCTCTCGGCGGTCGAGGACATCCCGACCGAGGCAATGGCGGCCGGCATCGACTGGACGTGGGAGACCTTTCCCGAGTATCTCGCGACCGTCGAGCGCCTGCCCAAGGCGATCAACTACGGCATGTATATCGGCCATTCGGCGCTGCGCATGTACATCATGGGCAAGCGGGCGCTGAGCGAGAAGGCGACCGACGACGACATGACCGGCATGGCGCGGGCGGTGCAGGAGGCGCTGAAAGCCGGCGCTCTCGGTTTCTCGAGCTCGCATGCCTCGACGCACGTTACGCCGGACGATACGCCCGTCGCCAGCCGCATCGGCGATTGGCAGGAGATCGACCGGATCCTCGCGGCGATGGCCGAGCTCGACGACGGTATCTTCCAGGTCGGGCCGGACATCGCAAGCGGCGCGCGGCATCGCGTATTCCTCGAGCGGCTGCGCCAGGTCGCGCTCAAGCACAAACGTCCGATCATGTTCGGCGTGCTGGCGACGCGGCAGGGCGACGACCCGACGTCTTGGGCCTACCAGACCCAGTACATCGACGACACGGTCGCGGCGGGCGGGCGGATGTTCGGCCAGGGCACGACGCGCTCGATCAATGCGATCTTCTCGCTGAAATCCTATTTGCCGTTCGACGTGCTGCCGGCCTGGAAGCCGATCCGCGACCTGCCGATCGACGAACAGAAGAGGCGGCTGCGCGATCCCGAGGTGCGGCGCGCGCTGGTCGCGGCCGAAGCGGCGATGAAGCCGCGCGACAAGACCTTCCAGGGCGGCGGCGCAGCGACCACCGATCCGCGCAAGCCCGACTACGCCAACCTGTTTGCGCTCAAGGGCGTCGACTGGGACGATCCGACGGTCGCGCAGCTCGCCGAGCGCCGCGGCCAGCACCCGGTCGAGGTGATGATCGACCTCTCGCTCGCCGACGACAACCAGGTCTATGTCCAGCCGTTGGTCAACGAATCGCCGGAGGATGTGCTCGGCATCCTGCGCCATCAGCGCACGCTCGCGACCTTCTCCGATTCCGGCGCGCATGTCTGCCAGGAGATGGGCTCCTCGCTGCAAACCCATTTCCTGAGCTACTGGGTGCGCAAGCGGCGCGCCTTCACGCTCGAGCAGGCGATCAAGAAGCTGACGCACGACAACGCCGCCGCCTGGGAGATGAAGGGCCGCGGCGTGCTGCGCGAGGGCTACCAGGCCGACATCCTGCTGTTCGAGGAGGATCGCATCCGACCGCTGCTGCCGACCGTGGAGAAGGACCTGCCCGGCGGCGCGCGCCGGTTGGTCCAGAAGGCGGAAGGCATCCGCGCGACTCTCGTCAACGGTGCGGTCACCTTCGAGAACGGCGAGGCGGCCGGCGCGCGCTCCGGCACCGTGCTGAAAGGACGCCTGGCGTCATGATGAAGCTGTTGTTCGCCACGGCGCTGGTTGCCCTGTCGACCGCGGGATTGGCGCAAACCCGCAACCAGGCCGCAGGCGCCGGCTCGGCCGGCGTGACGGCCCGCCTGCAGTCGCAGGGTTACGCCACTGTCCAGAACCTGCGCCGCGGACCCGACGGCAAATGGGTGGGGCAGGCGACCCGCCACGGCGTGCCGGTCACCGTCACCTCCGACCCGGCGGGGACCACCATCCCCCGCTAACCGGAACTAGGCGAGCTCCCGCCGCACCACGGCGGCGCCCTCGGCCAGCGCCTTCAGCTTGC
>VBAF01000615.1 GCA_005884705.1 Alphaproteobacteria bacterium | reverse complement strand
GGCCATCGTCCACTGGCCGCTGCAGCCGGCGATGTTGAGCGCGAAGTTGCGCAGTAGCCTGGCGCCGTCGGGCGTGTGCATCACCTCGGGGTGGAACTGCACCGCGTAGTAGCGCCGCGCCTCGTCGGCGATCGCCGCGAACGGCGCGTTCTCGCTGGTGGCGATCACCGAGAAGCCGGGCGGCAGCTTGGTCACCCGGTCGCCGTGGCTCATCCAGACCTGCTTGCGGTCGCCCGGCTGCCAGACGCCGTCGAACAGCGCCGACTTCGCCTTGACCTCGACCTCGGCGCGGCCGAACTCGCGATGGTGGCCGGCCTCGACCTGGCCGCCGAGCTGCTGCGCCATGGTCTGCTCGCCGTAGCAGATGCCGAGCACCGGCACGTTGGCGGCAAAGACGGCGGGATTGGCGGTCGGCGACTGGCCCTCGATCACCGAGGCCGGGCCGCCCGAGAGGATGATGCCGCGCGGGTCGAAGGTCTCGATCTTGGCCGCATCGACCGACTGGAAGGGGTGGATCTCGCAGTAGACGCCGGCTTCCCGCACGCGCCGGGCGATCAGCTGGGTGACCTGGGAGCCAAAATCGACGATCAGCAGACGGTCGCTCATGGGTCGATATAAGGGCGTCGGCGGATCGCTGCAATGTGGGATTCCGGCCGGCACCGGATGAACCAAAAGCTGTGGATAACGCCGCGCGGCGGCGACCCAATATGGGCAATGGCCCCCCTGAAACAGGCGCGATTCCTTGGCAAAAAGCGAAAGCCAATGCCCATAATAGGAGTCCGGACGCCGCCTGGTGCAGTGTGGCGGCATGACGATGTCCGCCTTGCGCCCGATGCCCTCCGCCTTGCGCCCGATGCCCTTCACGCGTTCCGGAAGGCCTGCGCGGCACGGTGTTTTTCCGTGGCCCCGGGTGTCGGTGGATTCGTGGACTCCGGGCCTAAAACCCTTGTGCCATCGGCATCGAAGCGGTCCACACCCGAGTGGACTCGCGTGGACTCTAGCCCTCCTCCTGCTCGGGCGCGAGCTTGCGGCGGATCAGCGGTGCCTCGAGGTCGCGCCAGGCGAAGGCCACCTCCTCGACCTCGGTGCTGCTCATCCGGTCGACCCGCCGCCCGACCACGGCGCCGCCCAGCCCCTCGTAGAAGAAGCGCGTCGGGTTGGCGGCCAGCATCCACAGGATCGCGGTGTCGAAGCCGTCGGCGTGGAGCTGGCGGAACATGGCGTCGAGCAGTCGGCGGCCGAGCCCGCGGTCCTGGAAATCCGATTCGACGTAGAGCGTGAAGACCTCGCCGACCCGTTGCTCGGTGCCGTCGAGCCCCCCTTGGAACGTCGTCGGCGACGAAGATGCCGCGCGATTCGCCGGGATCGGCGATGGCGCGCGACCACCAGGCCGACTGGCGCACGTCCGACATGCGGGCGAGCATGGTGTCGGGCAGCAGGCCGGCATAGGCCGACCGCCAGGTCTCGACATGGACCCGGCCGATCGCCGAGGCGTCGGTCTTGCGGGCGCGGCGGATGGTGATCACTTGCGCACCAGTGCCGCGGCAAAGAAGCCGTCGGTGCCATGCCTTAGCGGCGAGAGGCGCATGTACGGCCCGGACGCCGTCTCGGCCGGCATCGCCAGGTCAGCAACCGGCACGACGGAGAACTCGGGATGATGCTCGACGAACGCCTCGACCTGGCGCTCGTCCTCGGCCGGCAGCACCGAGCAGGTGGCGTAGACCAGCCCGCCGCCCGGCTTCACCAGCCGCGACGCCGCGTCGAGGATCCCCGCCTGCTTGGGCACCAGCTCGGCGAGATCCTGGGCGCTCAGCGTCCAGCGGCCGTCGGGATTGCGCCGCCAGGTGCCGGTGCCGGTGCACGGCACGTCGACCAGCACGCGGTCGAAGGTCTGCTTGTGGCGCTTCAGCCACTTGGCGTTGTCGCCGTCGAGCGCGCGGCGCTCGACATTGTGCGCGCCGGCGCGGCGCAGGCGCTGGGCGGAGCGATCGAGCCGCGATTCGAACACGTCCATCGCCACGACGCGGCCCTTGTTGTTCATGCCGGCGGCGATCGCCAGGGTCTTGCCGCCGGCGCCGGCGCAGTAGTCGGCCACCTGCATGCCGGGCTGGGCGTCGACCAGGGCGGCGACGAGCTGCGAGCCTTCGTCCTGGATCTCGACCAGCCCGTCGCGGAAGGCCTGGCTGGTGACGACCGACAGCCGGCGCTTGAGCCGCAGGCCATCCGGCGCATAGCGCATCGGCTCGGTCTCGATTCCCTCGCGTGCGAGCGCCGCGCGCGCCTCCTCGACGGTGGCCTTCAGGCGATTGACCCGCAGGTCGACCGGCGGCGGCGCCTCGAGTGCGGCGATCTCGCGGCCCCAGGCGTCGCCATAGGCCTCGCGCAGGTGCGGCGCCACCCATTCCTGGACGTTGAGCCGCACCCAGTCCGGCTGCTCGGGATGGGGCAGCGAATGGCCCTCCATCTGGCGCAGCGCGCGGCGCTCGGCGTCGTCGAGCGGCGCGGGGCGATAGAGGCCGCCGTCGAACATCGCCTCGACCGCCGCGAGCGCGAGGCCCTCCTGCAGCATCAGGTCGGCGGCGACGATGGCGCGCGCGGCGCGGGCGGGATGGCGGGTGCGCTCGAGCCACCAGAAGAGCTGGCCGTAGCGGCGCAGGATCTGCCAGACGCGATCGGACACGGCGCGGCGGTCGCCGCCGCCGATGAAGCGGCGGCTGCGGAAGTAGGCGTTGGCGACCAGATCGGCCGGCCGCCCCCTTCCCTCCTCGGAGCGGCTGACGATCTCGTCCAACAGCTC
>VBAF01000176.1:10151-15148 GCA_005884705.1 Alphaproteobacteria bacterium | reverse complement strand
CAGCCGGCCGGCGCGATCTACTTCATGATGGACGAGAAGGACGTCCAGGCAGCGATGAGCCATCCCGGCGCGATGATCGGCTCGGACGGCATCCCGTTCGACACCCATCCGCATCCTCGCCTGTGGGGCACCTTCCCGCGCGTGCTCGGCCACTATTCGCGCGACCTCAAGCTGTTCCCGCTGGAGGACGCCGTGCGCCGCATGACGTCCTATTCGGCCGAGCGCTTCCGGCTCGCCGGGCGTGGCCAGGTCAAGGCCGGCTTCTTCGCCGACCTGTGCATCTTCGATCCGGCAACGGTGATCGACGCCGCCACCTTCGAGGCCCCGACGCTGCCCGCACGCGGCATCGAGCTGGTGATGTGCAACGACGCCGTCGTCTGGCGCGACGGCAAGCCCGGCGGCGGCCGCGCCGGCCGCGTGCTTAGGCGGGGCGATGGTTAGCTGGGACTTTGCTCATCGGAGCGCGCCACTCCAGTGGCGCGCTCCAAAAAAAGGCCCGCGGTCAGCGGGCCTTTTCGTTCCTCAGTCGGCGCCTTCGTCGCGGCGGGTCCGTTCGAGCCGCTCGTGGCGCTCCTGGGCCTCGACCGAGAGCGTGGCGATCGGTCGGGCTTCGAGGCGCTTGAGCGCGATCGGCTCGCCGGTCTCCTCGCAATAGCCGTAGGTGCCCTCCTCGATCGACTTCAACGCCGAGTCGATCTTGGAAATCAGCTTGCGGAAGCGATCGCGCGTCCTGAGCTCCAGCGAGCGATCGGTCTCGGCCGTGGCGCGGTCAGCCAGATCGGGCTGCGCCAGGCTCTCTTCCTGCATGTTTTGGAGGGTTTGGTTCGATTCTTCGACCAGCTCTGCTTTCCACTTCAGGAGCTTCTGACGGAAGTACTCCTGCTGCATCCCATTCATGAAGGGTTCGCGGTCCGTCGGCCGGTAGTTCTGCGGCAACGTAATCGACATCGATGGCAACTCCACTCCCCAGCGACCACACATGTCCGCCTCGAGCGAAGGCGGACCTCAGAGGCGGGCGGAGTAATAAGGGTCGGTCATTTGCACCGCAAGCTGAGTCACGCCCTGTCGCCCCTACTTGTAGTGCAGTGCAGCAAAGCCGATGCCGATAAATCGACCGAAAGGGCTATGACTTATTGGAATGCCCGGGTTTTCCCTACCGCGCTGCGGCAGAAAAGGAACTTGCCCACCCCATGCGTGAACAGCCATCCCCTTCCTCCCTGGCTCCGGGCGACTTCGTGCGCCATCCCGGCCGGCCCGATTGGGGCGTCGGGCAGATCCAATCGATGATCGGTCATCGCATCACCGTCAATTTCGAGAATGCCGGCAAGGTCGTCATCGACGGGCGCGTGGTCGAACTCGCGCCAGCCGAGCCTCCGCCGCCCTGAGCTCCTCCGGCGTGTTGACGTTCATGAACGGCGCCGGATCACCCGGCCAGCGCAGCTCGGCATGGGCATGGCGCTCGGCGAACTGACCAACCCGGCGCATGCCCTCCTGGAGGATCGCCCGCCGGAGATCGGCCGCCAGCTTGACCGACCAGACGCCGAGCGACGGCTCGCGATGGCCGCCGTGGCGGATCACCAGCACGTCGGGCTCGGGTACGTGCATGTGGCCGCACAGCCGCACCGTCAGGTCGAGCGGCAGGAATGGCACGTCGGCCGGCGCGGTCAGGACCCAGCCGGCATGGGGATGATGTTCGAGCGCCCATTCCATCCCGGCGAGGATGCCCGCCAGGGGACCGAGTCGCCGGCCCTCCTGCCGGGCCGCCCGCTGGATGTCGGGCGGATCGGCGATCACCGGCACGCCAAGCCGCTTGAAAGCCGGGTCCGGATCGTTCGCCACGACGACCAGGTCCATGACCTGCGGCCGCAGGCGCTCGACGACATGCGCCACCATCGGCTTGCCGCCCAGCAGGCGCAGCGGCTTCTTCACCCCCTCGCCCATCCGCCGTCCCTCGCCGCCCGCGAGGACGACGCCGACCAGTGCACCGGACCGGACCGGCGCAAAAGGGCCGCGCGCGTTGACCACCATGGCCGCACTATGCGAAGCGCTGGACGACATACAAGGGGAAGGTCCGATGGCTCTCAATATCGCCAAGGTCGCCAACTGGCTGGCACAGGTCGACAAGGCGCGTGCCGTGGTTGGCTGGTGGCCTTCCCAATTCGTGACCGACGACGAACGGCTGGCCTACAAGGTCCAGGACGCGTTCCTCAAGAAGCAGGTGGTCAAGCAGGGCCCGCTGGCCGGCTACAAGATCGCGCTGACCTCGCCGCAGATCCTGGCGCAGACCGGCCTCAAGGGTCCGTGCTACGGGCCGATCCGCAAGAAGCGCGTGTTCGAGCACAAGGCGGTCATCCGCGCCGACCGGTGGACGCGGCTCGGCGTCGAGCTCGAGATCATCTTCATCATGGGCGCCAACGTGCCGGCGCCGAAGGACAGGCCCTACGACAGGGACTCGATCGCCGAGTATGTCGGCGAGGCGCGCGCCGGCTTCGAGCTGATCGAGGATCGCGGCGCCGACTACAGCCGGCTGGCCGTCAATCCGCTGATCATGGACGCCGGCTGGAACGGCGGCTCGCTGCTCGCCAAGCCGAACAAGGACTGGCGCAAGCTCGCCATCGACAAGCTCGACGGCTCGATCTCATTCGACGGCGCGGTCATGCGCATCGGCCATTCCGGTGACGTGCTGGGCCATCCGCACAACGCGCTGGCGTGGCTCGCCAACAAGCTCGGCGAGCACGGCAAGACGCTCAAGAAGGGCATGATCGTGTCGAGCGGCAGCATGGTCGCCTGCCAGTTCGTGCCGCCCGGCAGTACCGCCACCGGCAAGATCGAGGGCCTGGGCGAGGTCACGCTCAAGTACGAGCTGCCGAAGTAGTCAGCGAACCTCGCGCACCCAGGCCATCTGGGCGAACGACGGATCGGGCCGGAGCTGCCGCCACGACAGGCGGCGCACGGCGGCCTTGCCGACCAGCAGCGCGTCATAGTCGGCCGGAAAGAGCTGGGCGATCGCCGGATCGAGGGCGTTGAGGCCACCGGCATAGGCGCCGAATGCCGGCAGGATCACCCGCCGGCCATCGGTCAGGAAGCAGCGCCGGCGGATGCCGCGGCCCTGCACGGTGAGCGCGGCGACCGGATGATAATGACCGGAGATCTCGCCCTCGACCGAGCCGAACAGCGCCTCGTGGCGGAACACCAGCGGGCTGTCGGCGACCTCGACCGCGACATGGCCCCAATCGCCGGGCGGCGGGGCCGGATCGTGGTTGCCGGCGATCCACACGAAGCGCGCGCGGCGGGTCAGGCGCTCGATACTGGCCCGTTCTTCCGGGGGCAGGCGCTCGATCGCGCTGCGGTCGTGGAAGGAATCGCCCAGGCACATCACGGTTTCGGGCTGCAGCGCCTCCATCAGCCCGGCGAGCAGGGCCAGCGTTTGGCGGGTGTCGTGGCGCGGCAGCAGCTTCAGCGCATTGACCGCGTAGGACGAGCCCTTCTCGAGATGCAGGTCGGCAACCGCCAACAGGCGCCGCTCCGGCCAATGCAGGGCGCCCGAGGGCAGCGCCTCGAGCCGCTCGCCGGCACAGAGGAACGCAAAGGGGCTCATGGAGGGATCACGATAGGCGCGGCGGGTCGTTCCGCCTTAAGCGCGCCATGAAGCCGGGTACTGTCATGTGGGCCACGATTGACCCACCCGTCCTGCCTGCGCAAGGTGCCCTGATGCGTCTGCTTGTGTGTTTCCTCGCCGTGTCCGCGGCGCTCGGCCCCGCCTGCGCCGAGGCGCAGATGCAGCCGCATCGCGCGGAGTACGTCCTGCGCCTGGGCCCCGCCGCCAACGCGCCGCGTATCGGCACGGCCGTCCAGGACCTGACGCAGGATTGCGGCGGCTGGCATCTCAAGCGCGACATCACCACCGAGATCGCCGTCACCTCCTCCTGGAAGATGAGCCTGCAGTCCAAGCTCGATGCCGAAGAGCAGCGCAGCGGCAACGGCTTGCGCTTCCGCACCCAGCAGACCCAGAACGGCAACGAACGCGAGACGCGCGGGCGGGTCCAGCGCGCCGGCAAGGAGCTGCGCGCCGAGATCACGAGCCCGAGCGGCCCGCAGCAGTTCCTGCTGCCGCCGCCGACCCTGATGCCGGTCGCTTCGATCGACCATGTGATCGAGCGGCTGCGCGCGCGCGTGCCCTCGTTCCCCGCGCTTTCCTTCGACACCGAGGTGATCGGCGATGCTTTCCTGGTCGATGTAAGCGAGCTCGATCCCGGCGTGCTGCGCGGCGAGCGGCCGGGCGAGCGGCCGGTCGCGGTGCCGGGCCGCTCGTGGCCGCTGATGATGAGCTTCACCCGCGGCCGCGACCAGCAGCAGCGGCCGCTGTTCATGCTCAAGACCCAACTCTTCGACTCCGGCGTGCTCGACCGGCTGACCGTCGAGACCGGTCTGGTCACGGTAACCGCCGACCTCACCTCCCTCGAAATGCGCAAACCGCCGACCTGTCCGCGCTCCTGAGCCTCGACCGGCGGGCCTGTCGCAAGCGACCAATGGTCCTTTTGCAGGCGCATTGCAGGCCTATATAACGGTTGGCAACGACCAGCGTCCGGGAAGGGCGCGGTACACAGGAAGGCTTTCGGTTGCATCCAGGAACGTCCGGACACGGCACCGCCGTGCCCGTCAAAATCCCCTTCAATCGCCTGATTGCCTACGCCACCCTGCAGCTGCCGCTCGCCATGGCAGCGCTGCCTGTGGTCCTGAACGTCAGCCATTTCTACGGCGAAGTCGTGAAGCTGTCGTTCGGCGTCATGGGCGCAATCTTCATCGTCGCCCGCGTCCTCGATGCCATCCAGGATCCGGTGATCGGTCTGATCAGCGACCGCTTCACGCGCTTCGGCCCACGCGGGCGGCTCGCCTTCGTGGCGCTGATGACGCCGTTGCTGGCCGGCGGCTTCTACATGCTGTTCGATCCGCCCGACGCCTGGTTCGGCAGCCAGACGATGATGGCGGGCTGGCTA
>VBAF01000176.1:9575-10089 GCA_005884705.1 Alphaproteobacteria bacterium | reverse complement strand
GCCGCGAGGTGTTCGGCCTGCTCGGCATGACCTTCGCCGTCGTGCTGCCCGTGGCGCTGACCGCCAAGTTCGGCGAGCTGCGCGGCCACGTGCTGCTCGGCGCCGTCTTCCTGCCGGTTGTCATCTTCTTCAGCCTGCCGACCATGATCTGGGGCGGGCCCTCGGTCCATCCGCCGGTGATCCACGCCGAACGCAACCCTTTCATCGCCTTCTTCGCGCCGCTGAAGAACCGGCTGTTCCGCCGCCTGCTGCTGGTCTTCGTGGTCAACGGCGCGGCGCTGGGCGTCGCGGTCACCATCATGCTGTTCTACGTCGAGCACGTGCTCAAGGGCAGCAAGGTGCAGGCCGGCATCATCCTCCTCGTCTACTTCATCGCCGGCGCGGCGAGCGTGCCGATGTGGCTGCTGCTGTCCAAGCGGCTCAGCAAGGCTGCCGCGTGGTTCGTCGCCATGGTGATGACGGCGATGGCGATGGGTTTGGCGGTCTTCGTCGGTGGTGGCGACTTCTATTGGTT
>VBAF01000176.1:0-9441 GCA_005884705.1 Alphaproteobacteria bacterium | reverse complement strand
TGCCGGTGGCGGAATTGCTCGGCTTCAACCCGGCGCACGGCCACTACGACAAGACGGCGCTGATCATCGTCTACATCGTGTTGCCGGTGGCGATCAAAGTGATCGCCGCGCTGCTGATCTGGTTCATCCGCATCGAAGCCGAGCGCGGCTCGGTGCGCGACGAGATGATGCGTCGCGCCTGATCAGCGCTCCCCGATCAGCACTCGCGTCCATCCGGGCGCTGGCGGCCCACACGACCGCGCTGCGCGACGCGAGGGCCATCACGGCGGCGAGCTCACGCAGCAATGAAGCCCAGGGTCTGCACCTGGCGCTGGCCGAAGCTCACCGGCTGGCCCCAGCAGCCGCGCGCGATCGTCGAATAGACATCACGGAAGTCGACGCTGTGGCGCAGGTCGCCGTCCTGCAAATCGGCGAGCGACGGATAGCTGCCATGCAGCCCGCCCGTTACCTTGCCGCCCATCACGAAGTGGGGAGCCGCGGTGCCGTGATCGGTGCCGCCCGATGCGTTCTGCTTGGCGCGACGGCCGAACTCCGAATAGGTCAGCACCAGCACGTCGTCCCAGCGACCAGCCGCGACCATGTTCCGCCGGAAGGTCGCGAGTCCATTGGCGAGCAGGCCGAGCAGCCGCTCATGTGTCGGCGCCTGGTTGGCATGGGTGTCGAAGCCGCCCAAGGCGATCTTCACCGCGACCACCGGCACTTGGGCGGTGATTATGCGGGTGGCGAGATCGAGTTCGCGGCCGAGCGGACCTTCCTGCGCATATTCCTGCGCCGGCGCCGGCGCGGCGCGCAACTTGTCGCGCAGACCGGCCGCCGCGGCATTGACCTCGCGCCGCACCGCCAGCAGATGGCGCAGCGCCGGATTGCCGCCGTCGCTGACCAGCGGATTGTCCTTCATCGCCTGCGCCTGGCGCAGGAAGTTCTCGGCATCCTGCATGACGATGGTGCGCAGATCCGGCCCCATCACCGGCAGCGAGTTGGTGTCGATCACGATGCTGTCGACGCCCGGGCCTTTCGGCCGGCCGGCGTGCTCGAAGGCGCGCGCCACCCAGCCCTCGCTCAGCGTCTGGGTCGAGGAGGACGCGGTATCCCAGATCTCGATCGAGCGGAAGTGCGAGCGGTTGGGACCGGGATAGCCGACGCCCTGCACGATCGCGAAGTCCCTCGCCTTCCACGATTCCATCAGCGGCTCGAGCTTCTCGTGCAGGCCGACGCGCTCGTCGAGCTGCAGCACGCGCTCGCGGGCGACGCCGAGCGCCGGCCGCAGCTGGCGATAGTGCGCATCGGCGTAGGGCACGACGGTGTTGAGGCCGTCGTTGCCGCCCTTCAGTTCGACCAGCAGGAGGATGCGCGCCAAGGCCTGCCCCCTACTTGAGCTGGTAGACGGGATCGAGCATCGCCGCGGCGACGATCGCGCCGGGCGCCTTGCCGGTCTCGACCTGGTCGATCGGCTGACGCGGCAGCAGCGTGCGGACCAGCGCCACCGGATCGGCGCCGGCGAGCGTCGGCCCGAGCTTGGCCTCGCTGGCGTTGCGCAGGCTGCGTCCTTCGACCGGCCGCGGCGGCTCCATCGCCGGCATGCCCTCGGCCGGCGCCGGCGCCTTGCGGTCGGCACGCCGGTCGGGCCGCAGGCTCGTCATGTTGCCGTCCATCGACGACACGGTCGTGGCCTCGATCATGCGGCGCAGGAACTGCTGGCGCAGCAGCAGCGTGTAGGTCGTGATCCAGCTCTCGCCGCCAGTCCAGCCCTTGACGTTGGGCGGATCGAACGGCAGCTGGCCCAGCCCCTGCATCATGCGCACGAGCTGAGTCTTCTCCGGCACCGGCAAGCCGAGCAGATGCACCGAGCCGACCACCAGGTCGACCGGCGACTTGATCAGCGTGCCGCGGCTGGCCGGATCGCGGAAGGCGGGCGACAAGAACATCGCCCGCAGCACCGGCTTCATCTCGTAGCCACCGGTGCGCAGGATCGCCGCCAGCCGCTTGATCTCGGCCCGGTCGGGGGCGAGCGACACGAACTCGCGCCACAGCTTCTCGCAGACCAGCTCGGCGGTGCGCGGATGGCGCAGCAGGATGGCGACGATGTCGTCGCCGGTGAAGGAGCCGCTCTGGCCGAGGAACGTCTTCTCGCCGCCGTCGTGCTGCTGCGGATGGTCGACGAAGGCGCCGGTCTCGCGCTCGATCGACCAGCCGGTGAAGGCGCGCGCGGCGTTCTTGATGTCGGCCTCGCTGTAATGGCCCTCGCCCAGCGTGAACAGCTCGAGCAGCTCGCGAGCGAAGTTCTCGTTGGGCTGGCGGGCGACCGAGCCAACGCCGTCGAGATAGATCAGCATCGCCGGATCGCGCGCGACCGCCTTCAACAGGCGGGCGAAGTTGCCGAACGCCTCGCGACGGAACAGCTCGTTCTGGCGATACAACGCCGGCACGTAGCGGACCTTGGCGAGCGACGAGGTGAAGTGGTTGTGCCAGAACAGCGTCATGCGCTCGACCAGCGGCTGGTCGGTCACCAGCATCTCCTCGACCCACCAGTTGCGCAGCTCGCGCGCCTGCTCCTGCACCGGCCGAGTGATCTTGAGCGGCTTGCCGTCGACGCCCTTCTTTTCCTTCGCCTCGGCCTGCGCCGCCTGCTGCAGGCGGCGCAGCTCAGCTGGGCCTTCGCCGATCCACGCCGGTGCGGCGGTCAGCGCCTGGGGATGCCAGTGGGCGAGCAGCCGATCGACTGCGGCGGTGTAGTCCATCGCCTCGACGGCGCCGATCTCGGCCGGAGTCGCGCCGAACGTGGCGCGCGACAGGAGATGGCGAGCCGGACAGGACCGCCGCTCCG
Source organism: Alphaproteobacteria bacterium (assembly GCA_005884705.1). GTDB lineage: Bacteria > Pseudomonadota > Alphaproteobacteria > Reyranellales > Reyranellaceae > Reyranella. Next base: position 6,617 of record VBAF01000176.1, on the reverse strand, counting down.
CCCACGAAACCACGTCGACTGAGACGACCGCTCATGCTGTCTCCCCTCTACTGGGGCGGCCGCGGGCCGCGTTCGCGCTGGCCGCCGCCCTGGCCACCCTGGCCGCCGCGCCAGCCGCCCTGACCGCCGTAGCGCTCGGCCAGGATCTTGTGCAGCTCGGCCTGCTGCTCGGGCTTGAGCTTCGCCGCCATCTGCTCGATGGCGCGCAGATTCTGCTTCTGCTGCTCGGCGCGCAACACCGTCATCTGGTCGACCAGGGCATCGATCTTCGCCATGTCGAACGCGGGCTTCTGCAGCTCCACCGACATCGCTTCCCGGATCTTGCCGATGTCGCGCCAGCGGTCGCGCCGGGTGTTGCCGTATTCATCGATGAGGGGTTGCACGGCCTTGCGCTGCTCGTCGTCGAGCTTGAGATCCTGCGCCAGCGTCTCGAGCGGATTGGGCCAGCGGTTCTGTTGACCCGGCTGTTGCGGCGGCGGCCGTCCGCCCGCGAAGGGAGGATGCGACGGCTCGAGCCAGTTATGGAAGACGAAGCCTGCGAGGGCGAAGGCGTTCAACAGCAGCGACAGGCCGAGCAGGACCTGGGTGACGCGCAGCGACATCGTCAGGTCGCGTCGGTGAAGAGGTCGTTCAGCTCGCCCGTGGTGTCGCGGCCGAAGGGACGGGCCGCCGTGCCGGTCGTCGACTGGTACGAGGCGTAGCTCGCCTCCTCGTAATGCTGGCCGATGCTGCCGCCCATCATGAAGCCGATCGCCGCCACGACGACGGCGCTCGCCGCCAGCGCGCCGCGCTGGAAGGCAAAACCCGGTCCGAAGTCGGGCAGCAGGCTCGCCAGCCACGACCGGCGGGCCGGCCGCTCGCTGGCGAAGCCGACCAGCGCCTGCGCCCGCACCGCCATGCGCGGCGGCGCGGCCGGCAGCGGCTTGCCGAGGATGTCCGCCAGTTCCAGCGCCGCCTGTCGCAGCGCCGGGTCGGCGGTCACAGCCGCGTCGATCCGCGCCGCTTCGGTTTCGCTCAGTTCGCCTTCCAGCCAGGCAGCGAAATCCAGGGCAGACACGGCCGCCGGCGCGACTGCTCGCGGTGCAGCCAGGCTCTGCCACAAGGTCTTGTCGTCCAGGGGGGTGCGTTCCGTGCTCATGGTGCTAGTCCTGTCCACCTTACGGCCCACTGACGGATTTCATCCCCGCCTAGGGAGCCTCTCCCTTGAAATGTTCACGCAGCCTCAGCAAAGCCTTGTGATGCGTGCTGCGCACGGTTTGGGCATCGATCTTCAGTAGTTGTGCAATTTCCGCCACGTCCCGCTCCTCATCATATAGGCATTTGAGGATCAAGGTCTGCCGTTCGGTCAGCAGGCCCACGGGGATTTTGAGCTTCTCGACATGGCGGTCCTCGACCGCGAGCACGGCCTCCGGCACCTCGTCGATCGGCGACGTCGCCTGGCGGCGGCGCCGGGCGAAGTCCACCGCGGCCGAGCGGGCGACCACGGCGAGCCAGGTCGAGAGGCCCGCGCGGGCCGGATCGTAGGTCTTGAGCAGGCGGAAATCGTTGGTGCAGAGCCGCACGAACACGTCCTGGGCCGCGTCCATCACGCACCACCGCGTTGATCAATGGCGAGGCGGCCATGACGAACGCATCCCATGTGCGCTTGTGACCCGCCGCGAGTGACCGCAGGTCGATCTGGCTGAGTTCCGTCACGCCTGCGATCCGTTCATTATCCGTCCGCCTAGCAGTCTAACAGGGTTTGTGGCGAAAAGAGGCCCCGCTACAGTCGCTGCGTCACAACGTAGGATGCCTGATGAGTGAATCGCTGACACGGCAGTTCAAGGTCACCAAGCAAGCGGTACGGGGCAAAGGCGTGGTCGTGGCGCAGAACAGCCGCGCGGCGGAAGTCGGCGCGGCTGTCCTGCGCCAGGGCGGCAACGCCATCGATGCCGCGGTGGCAACCGGCATGGCGATCGGCGCCCTCGAGCCGTGGATGAGCGGCATCGGCGGCGTCGGCTTCATGACCCTCTGGAGCGCCAAGGACAAGCGCGCCTGGACGATCGACTACGGCCCGATCTCGGCGCGCAAGCTCGACCTGTCGCACTACAAGATCGTCGGCCCCGGCCCCGCCACTCCCTTCGCCTGGCCCGACATCGACAACCAGAACAACGAGGTCGGCTATCACTCGATCGCGGTGCCCGGCATGGTCGCGGGCCTGGGCAAGGCGCTGGAGCGGTTCGGCACGTTGAAATGGCAGGACGTGCTGGCCCCGGCCGTCGCGCTCGCCGACCGCGGGATGGAACTCGACTGGTACATGCAGGTGATGCTGGCCAACGGCGCCAAGCACCTCACCAAGTTCCCGGCCTCGAAGGCGAACTACCTCTGTGACAACGGCCAGGTGCCGACCAACGACTGGCAGGGCAACAAGCGCTACATCAAGCTCGGCACGCTCCTCGCCCGCGATATCGTGGCCGACCTGCAGGCCGGCGGCTCGGCGATCTCGGCCGACGATCTCGCCTCCTACCAGGCGCGCATCGTCGATCCGCTCGCCTTCGAGCATCACGGCGTGACGATCAACGTCGCCGGCGGACTCACCGCCGGCCCGACGTTGCGCCGCACGCTCGAACTGGCGGGCGAACACACCAGGGGCATGGGCGCCCCGGATGCCGACTTCTTCGTCGCCATCGCCGAGGGCATGCACACCGCCTATGTCGAGCGCCTCAAGACGCTGGGCGACAAGCCCAACAACACCAGCACCACCCATTTCTGCGTCGCCGACTCCGAAGGCAACATGGTGGCGCTGACCCAGACGCTGATGTCGCTGTTCGGCTCCAACGTGATGCTGCCCAAGACCGGCATCACCATGAACAACGGCATGCTGTGGTTCGACCCCGAGCCCAACCGGCCCAACTCGATCGCGCCGGGCAAGCGGCCATTGTGCAACATCTGCCCCGTCGTCGTGGTCAAGGACGGCCAGCCGTGGTTCTGCATCGGCGCCTCGGGCGGCCGGCGCATCGTGCCGGCGGTGACCCAGCTCAGCCTGATGCTGATCGATCGCGGCCTCGACGTGGAGACGGCGTTCCACCAGCCGAGGGTCGATGTCTCGGGCGTCGGCCCGATTCGCGTCAACCGCCTGCTGCCCGACGCAGTGAAGCGGGCGATCGCAGCCAAGCTGCCGATCACCGAGGTCGACAACCCGATCTCGCCGCTCGGTTTCGCCAACCCGTCCTGCATCGTGCGCGATCCGAAGACCGGCGAGCTCACAGGCATGAACGAGGTGATGTCGCCATGGGCTGGCGGCGCGGCGCAGTAATCGCGGCGCTGCTCGCGCACGCCGCACCCGCGGCCGCGCAATCGCCCGAGGTGCGTCTGCCGGTGCTGGTGCCGCTCACGGGGTTCGTGGCGCTCGAAGGTACCAGCCAAAGGAATGGCGCCCTGCTGGCGGCGAGCCAGATGCGCGACGTCCTCTTCAAGCTCGACGTACTCGACACCGCGGCGACACCGGAGGCCGCAGTCAACGCCTGGGCGCGCGCGGTCGGCGATCCGCCGCCGCTCGCCGTGGTCGGGCCGATCCTCGGCACGCAGATGCTGGCACTGCTGCCGCTCGCGCGCGAGCGCGACGTGCCGCTGCTCACCATTTCCGGCACGGCGCGGCTCAGCGAGATGGGCGTGCCGCAGTTCTTCCGCTTCTTTCCCAGCGATGCGACGGTGAAGATCGCCCACGCCCGCTACGTCGTCGAGAAGCTCGGCGCCAAGCGGCCGGCGGTGATCTACCAGAGCACGGCCTACGGCCAGTCGGGCCGAGAGCAGCTCGCCAAGACGTTCGCCGTGCTCAAGACCCCGCCGGTGCTGGAGGAGAGCGTCGGCCCGACCGTCAACGACCTCGCACCGGCGCTGCTGCGCGCCAAGGCCGCCAATGCCGACGTGCTGGTGCTGCACCTGCATGCGCCGTCGACCGTGCTGGCGGTGCGCCAGGCGCGCCAGCTTCTGCCCGGTCTGCCGATCGTCGCCGGCTCGGCCATGCACCAGCCGGCGACGGCGGCGCTGCTCGAGCCCGCCGAGCTCAAGGGCGTGTGCGCCGAAACCGCGGCTTCGCCGATCGCCGCCACCACTCCGGCGATGCGCGCGTTTCTCACGGCCTATCGCTCCGTCTACAACAGCGACCCCGACGCGTTTGCCGCCGCGCAGTACGACGCCGTCGGCATGCTGGGCGACGTGATCGCCAAGCTGCGCCGCGATGGCGTGGCGCCGACGCCGGCCAAGGTCCGGGAAAGCCTGTCGACGGCGCGCTACCAGGGCGTGGTTTCGACCTATTGGTCGGACGGCAAGGGCGACATGGCGCACGACGCCGAGATCGTCTGCTTCGACGGCAGCGATCGCGTGCCGCGGCCGGTGGCGCGCTACTCCTTTGCGTCGCGGTAGTCAGGGCGAGGCCGGAGTCCGGCCTCAGCACGCCACCGCTAGGGAGCGTCGCCTTCGAGGCACTCGAAGAATGCGACATGGCTCGGCCGCAGGATGAAGAACAGAAACGCGCCGGCCAGCAGGCCGCCGAAGTGCGCCGAATAGGCGACATCGTCGCCGCCGTCGGCGAACATGAAGTCGAGCAGCTGCAGCGCCGCCCACAGGCCGATCGCCCACATCGCTCGCAGGCGGATCACGCGATAGAACACCAGGATCGTCACCTTGGCGCAGGGCTTCAGCATCAGATAGGCAGCGAGCACGCCCGCGATCGCGCCCGAGGCGCCGATCATGGGCGTGGCGGACGATGGGTTGCTGGCAATATAGACCAGCGCCGCGCCGAGGCCGCTCAAGAGATAGAAGAGCAGAAAGCGGCCGCGGCCCAGCGCTTCCTCGATGTCGTCGCCGAAGATCTGCAGGTAGATCATGTTGCCCAGCAGATGAAGCCAACCGCCGTGCAGGAACATGCCGGTGAACAGGGTGGCGTAGGCGTGCACCGATGCGACCACCGGCGCCGAGGTGATCGCTACCGGCGTGACACCCCAGGTCGAAGTCAGCGCCTCGGTATCCGGCGAGGCGAGTTCGGCGAAAAATGCGAGCAGGTTGAGCGCGATCAGCGACCAGGTGACGTAGGGCCGGAATGGCGCTTCGAACGGGTCGTTGTCGTATAAGGGGATGACCATGTCGCCCGACATCCCTAGCACGGCGCCGCCGACCGGCACCATCCGGCGCCTGCTGCCGTGGCTGGTCGCGGTCGCCTTCTTCATGCAATCGCTCGACACCACCATCCTCAACACCGCGGTGCCGGCGATCGCCCAGGCGATGCACGTGACGCCGCTCGACATGAAGTCGGTGCTGGCGAGCTACACGCTGAGCCTCGCCGTCTTCATCCCGGTCAGCGGCTGGATGGCCGACCGCTTCGGCACGCGCCGCGTCTTCCCGTCGGCGATCGGCCTGTTCACCGTGGGCTCGCTGCTGTGTGCCGTGGCGGTCGACATCAACATGCTGGTCGCGTGCCGCGTGCTGCAGGGCATGGGCGGCGCGATGATGGTGCCGGTCGGGCGCATGATCATGGTGCGCACCTTCCCGAAGTCGGAGCTGGTGCAGGCGATGAGCTTCGTCGCCATCCCAAGCCTGGTCGGGCCGATGGTCGGCCCGCTCGCCGGCGGGCTGATCGTGCACTACCTGCACTGGAGCGTGGTGTTCTTCGTCAACCTGCCGGTCTGTGTGCTGGGGCTCTACCTGATCTGGCGCTTCCTGCCCGATTACCGCGAGGACAAGAGCAATCCGCTCGACGTCGTCGGCTTCATCCTGTTCGGCTCGGGAGTCGCGCTCCTGTCCTATGTGCTGCAGGTCTTCGGCGACCATCGACTGGGCGACCTCGAGATCGCGGGCCTGCTCGCCATCTCGGTGCTGCTGCTCACCGGCTACGGCGTCAACGCCATGCGTGTCCAGTATCCCCTCCTGCGCCTCGAGCTCTTTCGGCTGCGCACCTTCCGCGCTTCCGTGGTCGGCAGCTTCTTCGGCCGGTTGGGGCTCGGGGGCCTGCCCTTCCTCTTCCCACTGCTCTACCAGGTCGGCCTCGGCTATTCGGCCGTGGCGTCGGGCCTTCTGGTCATGCCGCAGGCGATGGCGGCGATGGGGCTGAAGATGATCGTGCCGAGAATCCTGGCGCGCTTCGGCTACCGCACCGTGCTGCTCGGCAACACGCTGATCCTCGGCGTCCTGATCATGGGCTTCGCCACCATCGATGTCGGCACGCCGGCCTGGCGCATCGCCCTGCAGGCCTTCATCCTGGGCTTCTTCACCTCGACGCAATACACCAGCATGAACACGCTGGTGTATGCCGACGTCACCACCCAGCAGACCAGCGCCGCCAGCACGATCGCCAGCACCGGCCAGCAGATGTCGATCAGCTTCGGCATCGCCGCCGCCTCGCTGATCGCCGCATTCTTCGTGCCCGACAGCCTGCGCGCCAACCCGACCGCGCTGATCCACGGCGTTCACCAGGCTTTCATCGTGCTCGGCTGCATGACCATGGCCTCGTCGGTCCTGTTCCTCCAGCTGCGGCGCGACGACGGCGGTGCGGTCAGCCGCTACAAGGGTTAAGCTCGCACCCCCCGGCAAGGAGGACGAGATGGCCTTTCGGCGTAGGTCGTTGCTCGTTGCGTCGCTTG
>VBAF01000175.1 GCA_005884705.1 Alphaproteobacteria bacterium | reverse complement strand
CGTAATGCATGCGCAAACGCTGTGAAATGAAGTGGCGGGAGGTCGGGCCGGGAATGCCATCGAGGGTACTCATGGTGCCAGTGTATAGACCGCCATCCACCAAAGGAGAAAGCCGGGAACGATTCACGCCGTGGCCAGCAACAAGCTCAGCTTGACGCAAGGCATTTCTGCCTAGCAGCGTATCGGACGACGTCACTGGCACCGACATCACGATCGACGGCTGACTGATCTGGGGGGAACGATGCGATACCTCGTATTGGGCGCCGGGGCGCTCGGCGGCTTTTTCGGGGCGCGGCTCATCAAGGGCGGCGCCGACGTCACGTTCCTGGTGCGACCGCGACGCGAGCAACAGCTCCAGCGCGACGGGCTGGTGGTGCACACCCAGGACGGCGAGACGTTGAGCTACAAGGTGCGCTCCGTTCAGCAAGGCGGCATCGACAAGCCGTTCGACGTGGTGCTGCTGACGTGCAAGGCCTACGACCTCGAAGGCGCCCTGGATGCCATCGCGCCTGCCGTGGGCCCGGGCACGGCCATACTGCCCGTGCTGAACGGCATTCGGCACATCGACGTGCTGACGCAGCGTTTTGGCGCACCGCAGGTGCTTGGCGGGATCACCGTCGTCAATGCGGCGTTGCGGCCCGACGGGGCCATCCAGCAGAGCCAGGTGCGCATCAACATGAACCATCTGGGCGAGCTCGACGGCCAGCAATCGGCACGATGTGGCGCGATCGCGCAGACGCTGACAGCGGGCGGCCTGGCCGCCGAGGTGGTCGACAATATCGCCGCAAGCATGTGGCAAAAGTTCTTCGGCTATGCGTGCAACGCCTCCCTCACGACGTTGACCCGTTCGCGTGCGGGTAGCATTGCGAAGGCCGGCGCAGGCGCGGCCTTCGTCTCGGCCGTGATCGGCGAAGTCGCAAGCGTCGCGGCAGCCGAGGGGTTCCCGGTTCCACCCTCGCTCCCGGCGCTGATCCAGGGAATGTTCTCCCAGCCGGACTCGACCTACTTGCCCTCGATCCTGGTCGACATGGAGGAAAACCGCCCGACCGAAGGCGAGCACACCATCGGAGACCTGGTCGATCGCGCAAACCGGCGCGGCATTGCCGTGCCCCTCCTCACGGCAGCGCGCTGCAATCTCCAAGCCTATGAAATCAATCGGGCGCGGCCGTGACATACGACGTTTTCGTTCGAGACATGAACTGAGACCTGCATGGGGAGAAGCCCGTGACCGACCGCGTTCTCACCGGAAGATGCTTCTGCGGCGCCGTCGAGTACCGCGTGCCCGATGCCTTCCTGTACGCGATGAACTGCCACTGCTCGAACTGCCGGCGCACGACCGGCTCGGCCTTCAAGCCTTTTGCCGGCATCGAGCGCGCCAAGCTCACGGTCACCAAGGGTGCCGACGGCCTTCTGCTCTACGGCACCGCCGACGCCAACGACAGCCACTGCGGGCGCTGCGGCTCGCTCCTCTACTCCGTGGTGCGCGACGGCGCCTGGGTCCACGTCACGATGGGCACCCTGGTCGACGCGCCGACCATCCGTCCGTCACGCCATATCTTCGTCGGCTCCAAGGCGCCGTGGTTCACCATCACCGACGACCTGCCGCAATACGAAGGGCACGTGACACGATGAACCGTCAGTCGTGAAGGTGCTCGCGCAGGGTGCGGCCGGTGTAGTCGATGCGGAACAGACCGCGCTTCTGCAGCTCCGGCACGACGCTGCGCACGAACTGCTCCCAGGTGCCGGGGAAGACGGTCGGCGTCAGGATGAAGCCGTCGCAGGCCTCGCTTTCGAAATAGTCCTGTAGCTGGTCAGCAACCGACTTGGGCGTGCCGACAATCTGCGGGCATAGCTCGCTGGTGGCAAAGCGCCGGGCGGCTTCGCCAAGGGTCAGGCCGTGGGATTTCGTGCCCTGCAGGATGACCTCGAACGAGCCGCGCGCGCCCTGCTCGATCTCGATGTCCTGCAGCGGCTGGTCGATCGGATATTTCGACAGATCGACGCCGATATGCGTCGAGACCAGCGCCAGCGCCACCTCGGGATCGACCATCTCGTTGATGTAGGCCTGCTTCTCGCGCGCGATCGACTCGGTCTCGCCGATGATCGGATCGACCGACGGCAGCACGGCGCAGTCCTCCAGCGGCCGGTTGAACTTCGCCACCCGTCGCTTGATGTCGGCGTAGAAGACCTGCATGTCGGCCTTGGAATGCTGCAAGGTGAAGATCATCTCCGACCAGCGTGCGGCGAAGTCGCGGCCGCGGTCGGAAGCGCCGGCCTGCATGATCACGGGATGGCCCTGCGGGCTGCGCGGCACGGTGAGCGGCCCGCGCGTCTTGATCCATTTGCCGACGTAGTCGACGTAGTGGACCTTCGAGGGATCGGCGAAGACGCCGCTTTCCTTGTCGACGATCAGCGCGTCGGGCTCCCAGCTCTCCCACAGCCTGTAGCAGGCCTCCATCACCTCGTCGGCGCGGTCGTAGCGCAGGTTGCGCGGCGGCAGCTCGTCCTGGCCGAAGTTGCGCTGATCGAGGACACGACGTTCCACGCCATGCGGCCCTTGCTCAGCACGTCGAGCGTGCCCAGCGTGCGGGCGATCTGGTAGGGGTTGTGAAAGGTCGTCGACATCGTGGCGCCGAGGCCGATGTGCCGCGTGACGCGCGACATCACCGCCAGCACCGGCAGCGGATCGAGAAAGCCCATCTGGCCGCCGCCGCGCAGGATGGCGTCGAAATTGCCCCGGTAGTTGTCGAACAGGCCAAGCGTGTCGGCGAAGAACAGGCAGTCGAACTTGCCCTTCTCCAGCACCCGCGCGACATGCTCGTACCAGGCAGGGTCGAGGAAATCGTTGTCGCTCTCTGGATGCCGCCACATGCCGTGATGGTGGGCGGTCGGCCCGGTCTTGAGGAACGCCACCAGGCGCATCTTGCGCGTCCTGCCCATTGCACGACTCCCGACACCCTTCGTGCCGCGAGTGTAGGAGGCCTGCGCTAGACGGTCTGCAGAATCTTGTCCCGGGTGATGTCGGGTGCCAGCGCCCGGTGCCAGTCGGCATCGCGGGCGAACACCTCGTCGCCGGCCTTGATCGCATAATAGCTGGTGCCGGTGCCGGCCGGCTGCTGGCCGGCTTCGACGGCCTTCACCGCTTCGCGCAACAGCTTGCGCGCCTGGATGATCGCCTTGTCGGCGGGGCCGAGATGCTCGCGGCTGCGATCGACGACCCAGCCCATGCTTTCCTGCAGGGCGCGGTCCTGCTGGTTGATGCCGTCGATACCGCTGTAGCTCTCGGTCCGCTGCACCTCGCGGTCGAGGCCGTAATTGTTCGACCGGTTCTGCAGCGACCGGAAGGTTTTCTGGTCGACATGCAACGGACCGTTGCCGAGGCCGCGCTCGAGCCGGTCTTCCCCGGTGAGCGGCGCATCGCCCGTGCTGTAGATCCAGTTGTAGACCATGCAGCTGTGGTCATCGATCGGCACCCAGATATGACCAGCATCGGTCGGCAGTCCCGATCCCGAGCGCGACGGGCGAATCTGGTGGAACGGCATGATGAAGTGATAGGTCCGCACGTGGATGTCGTTCTCGCCGAGCGGCCGCACCCCGGCATAGAGATAGCCATAGTCGGTGATGTCGACGCGCAGGGTCGGCGCCTTGCCGCGCACGAACGGGCTCGACGGCTTCAGTCCGCCGCGGGTCGAGTTGTCGGTGAGCAAGCGATGCAGGATCGGCGCGTGCGAAGTGTCGATGCCGCCCTCGAGCGCCTGCAGGTAGTTGCATTCCTCGATGACCTTGGTGACGTGACGTCGCGCTTCCGGCACCTGGGTCCAGGCGAACTTCGGCAAAGGCGGCATTTTATCCGCCGGCCCGAGATAAGCCCAGACGATGCCGCCGAGCTCGCAGGTCGGATACGCGGTCAGCCGCACCTTGTGCTTGAACTGGAGTTCCTCCGGCTCGTTCAACTGATCGACGCAGGCACCGGTCACGTCGAACTTCCAGCCGTGATAGACGCAGCGCAGCCCGCATTCCTCGTTGCGCCCGAAAAAGAGCGACACGCGGCGATGCGGGCAATACTCCTCGACGAGGCCGATGCGCCCCTCGGTGTCGCGGAAGGCAACGAGTTCCTCGCCCATGAGTTTGACGCGCACCGGTGCACTGTCCGGCTCGCCGATCTCGCGCGACAGGCAGGCGGGGACCCAATAACGCCGCATCGCGCTGCCCATCGGCGTTCCGCGGTTGGTGCAGGTGATCAGTTCGTTCTCTTCCTTCGAGAGCATGCGGGTTCTCCTCGGCTGGCGGGCCTCGACGGATGCCCGTTGACCGGACGGTACTGTCGCCCGGTGTCGGTGCACAAAACGCGCTCTGCAAGGATAGCCGATCCGGCTCGCTTCGCAATTGCACCGCCACCGACCTCCGGGGCCGGCTCGAACGTTTGGACCCCTGCTCAGGCCCCCTTCCGTCCTACCCCTGTTTGCGTCAGTCTTTTCCCATGATGTCTCCCGAGCAGAACGAGCTGATCACGCGGGTCGGGCCGGGCACCAAGGGCGGCGCCCTGATGCGGCATTACTGGCATCCGGTGGCGCTGGCCGAGGAGCTGCCCGAAGAACGGCCGGCCAAGGCGGTGCGCGTGCTGGGCCAGGATTTCGTGCTGTTCCGCGACGAGCGCGGCCGGCACGGTCTGCTCGACCGCGACTGCCCGCATCGCGGCGCCGATCTCGCCTATGGCCGCCTCGAGGATGGCGGCCTGCGCTGCCTGTTCCATGGCTGGCTGTTCGATGTCGACGGCACGTGCCTCGAGACCCCCGCCGAGCCGGAAGGCTCGGTGCTCTGCCAGCGGGTCCGCCAGCGCTCCTATCCGGTCGTGGTCAAGAACGGCATTGTCTTTGCGTATCTCGGCGAAGGAGAGGCGCCGGCGTTCCCCGAGTTCGACTGCTTCCTCGCACCGTCGACACATGCCTTCGCCTTCAAAGGGTTGATCGACTGCAACTGGCTGCAGGCGCTCGAGGTCGGCATCGATCCGGCGCACGCCTCCTACCTGCATCGCTTCCACGAGGACGAAGACCCGTCCGGCGAAGCCTACGGCAAGCAATTCCGCGCCAACTCGGCCGATTCCAACATCCCGATGTCGCGCATGATGCGCGAGTACGCGCGGCCGACGATCGACGTCGAGGGCACCGACTACGGCCTGCGGCTGTTCACGCTGCGCAAGATCAGCGAGAAGCACACCCATGTGCGGGTGACCAACCTCGTCTTCCCCTACGCTTTCGTCATTCCGATGAACACGGAAATGACGATCACCCAGTGGCACGTGCCGATCGACGTCACCTCCTGCTATTGGTACGCGATCTTCACCAGCTTCGGAAAGCCGGTCGATCACCAGCAGCTGCGCGAGCAGCGGCTCGAACTCTACGAGCTGCCCGACTACCGCCCGCGCATCGGCCGCCACAACAACTACGGCTACAGCGTCGAAGAGCAGAAGAAGCAGACCTTCACCGGCATGGGCTTCGACATCAACGTGCACGACCAGTGGGCGATCGAGAGCCAGGGCCGCATCCAGGACCGCTCGCGCGAGCATCTCGGCACGACCGACAAGGCGATCGTCGCCTACCGCCGCCTGCTGCTGTCGGCGATCGGCCAGGTCGCCAATGGCGGCAAGCCGCCGATGTGGCTCGACGCCGAGCGCGCGACGCGCATCCGCGGGCCCGTCACCGTCGACGGCATGGGCCCGACGGTCGGCTGGGAAGACTACTGGAAAGAGTTCGACGCGCGTCGCCGCCGCGACTCGAGCTGGGCGGCCGGCATGCCGTCACCTCTGGTGGCGTAGCAGATGATGACCTGCTCCCGTCGTCCCGACCGAAGCGCCGAAGGCGCGAAGTGGAGGGACCTTTTTTCCACAATCCGCCACGAATTGCCGAAAAAAGGTCCCTCCACTACGCCTCGCTTCGCTCGGCTTCGGTCGGGACGACGGTAGAGATGCATCTCGCTGAGAAGGCCGGCCTGTGGACCGACGACCGCCGGACGGCGGCGCGCGAGGCCGAGCGCCGCATCCAGGCGGGCGAGCTCAGCGTGGTGCGGCTTTCCTTCGCCGACCAGCACGGCATCCTGCGCGGCAAGACCCTGACTGCGGGCGAGATCTCCGCGGCGATGAAAAGCGGCGTCGGCTTCACCAGCACCATGCTCCTGAAGGACACCGCGCACCGCACGGTGTTCCCGGTATGGGGCGCCGGCGGCGCGTTCGGCGCCAGCGAATGGGAGGGCGCGGCCGACGTGATGATGCTGCCCGACCCGTCGACCTTCCGCGTGCTGCCGTGGGCACCGCATACCGGCTGGATGCTGTGCGACATCGTCTTCGCCGACGGCCGGCCGATGCCGCTCAGCACGCGCCAGGTCTATCGCCAGGCGCTCGCGAGCCTGGGCGACGCGGGCTATTCGTTCTTCGCCGGCCTCGAGGTCGAGTTCCACCTCTTCAAGCTCGAGAAGACGAGCCTTGGGCTTCACGATGCGGCGCAGCCCGGCCTGCCGGGCGAGCCGCCGCAGGTCTCGCTGCTCAACCAGGGCTACCAGTACCTGACCGAGTCGCGCTACGACGAGATGGACCCGATCCTCGAGATCCTGCGCACCAACATCGAGGGCCTCGCCCTGCCCTTGCGCTCGCTCGAGGTCGAATTCGGGCCGAGCCAGGTCGAGTTCACCTTCCGCGCCGGCACGGGGCTGGAGCCCGCCGACGCCATGGTGCTGTTCCGCAGCGCCCTCAAGCAGGTCGCCCAGCGCAACGGCTATCATGCCACCTTCATGTGCCGGCCCAAGCTGGCCAACGTGATGTCGAGCGGCTGGCATCTGCATCAGTCGCTCAAGGACAAGGCGGGCAACAACGCCTTCGCCGATCCCAAGCAGCCCTTGTCGGCGGTCGGCATGCACTGGATGGCCGGCCTGCTCGAGCACGCGCGCGCCGCGGCTGCCTTCTCGACGCCGACACTCAACGGCTACAAGCGCTACCGGCCATTCTCGCTCGCCCCCGATCGCGCGATCTGGGGGCGCGACAATCGCGGCGTCATGGTGCGGCTGCTGGGCGCGCCGGGCGATCCGGCGACCCATCTGGAGAACCGGGTCGGCGAGCCCGCCGCCAATCCATACCTCTATATGGCGTCGCAGGTGGTGAGCGGCCTCGATGGCCTGAAGCGCAAGGCCGATCCCGGCCCTTCGGCGGACGCGCCCTATGAGGCGAAAGCGCCGCTGCTGCCGAAACAGCTCGACGAGGCGCTGGCGGCGCTGCGCGAGGACAAGGTCTTCCGTACGGGCTTCGGCGACTTCTTCGTCGACTACTACCTGACGCTCAAGCAGGCCGAGATCGACCGCTTCAATTCGGAAGTCACCGACTGGGAGCAGCGCGAGTACTTCTCGACCTTCTGACGGGGCACTCGGCACCATACGCGGCGTGGATACGACTCGGTGTCATCCTGAGCGCAGCGAAGGATCTAGCGCTCCTTCCATAGGCGTTCTTTGCAGCACACGTAAGGTCCTTCGCTACGCTCAGGACGACAGGCTACGTCAACCGCTTCATCACCGCTTCGGTGTCCTCGACGAGCGTCGCGATCAGCTCCACGGTCGGCATCTCGCGCGCGAAGGTCGGCGCCTGGCCGCTCCACAGCGGCGTGAAGTCCGGCGAGCCCTTGGCCTCGGCCGCCGTGCGCATCGGCTGGCTGGCGCCGGCGGCAAGCGGAAATTGCGGCGCCTCGGCGCTCATCGGCCCGACCTCGCGGATGTAGCGGTTGACGATGCCGCGCGCCGGCCGGCCGGTGAAGACGTTGGTCAGGGTGGTGCTGTTGTCGTTGGCCTGCTCGCGATGCAGGGCTGAGGTCCTGGCCTCGGGGCTCAGCAGGAAGGCGGTGCCGATCTGCACGCCTGCAGCACCGAGCGCCAGCGCCGCGGCGATGCCGCGCCCATCGCCGATGCCGCCGGCGGCGATCACCGGCACCGTCACCGCATCGACGACCTGCGGCACCAGCGCCATCGTGCCGGCCTGCCGCGCGATGTCGTCGTTCAGGAACATGCCGCGATGGCCGCCCGCCTCGTTGCCCTGGGCGATCACCACGTCGCAGCCATGATCCTCCAGCCAGCGCGCCTCCGCCACCGAGGTGGCGGAACTCGTCACCAGCAGGCCGGCATCCTTCACGCGCTTGACCAG
>VBAF01000174.1 GCA_005884705.1 Alphaproteobacteria bacterium | reverse complement strand
CGGTCGATCGCCAGCACCATCGCCTTGCGGACCTGCGGGTTGTCGAACGGCGGCTTGTCGCGATTGACCAACAGGTTGGCCTGCGTGTTGGTCGGCATCAGCTCGCACTGCGCCCACGGCGCCTGGGCCTTGAGATCCTTCAGCGCCGGTGCCGCGATCTCGGCGGTGAAGGTGAGGTCGTATTGGTTGGCGATGAAGGCGAGCAGCGACGTGGCCCGGCTGGCAATGATGCGGTACTCGA
>VBAF01000173.1 GCA_005884705.1 Alphaproteobacteria bacterium | reverse complement strand
AGGCGCCGGCGAGCATGGTCAGCACCGAGGGCTGCGGCCGGCCGAGATGGAAGGTGACCTCGCGATCGCCGTTGGTCGTCACCTGCTTGAGGTTGAACCACCACGACTTGCGCGGATTCTTGCGCAGCTTCGACTCGTCGCCGAGCAGCATGTCCCAGGTGCATTTGACGTCGGCCGACGTGAACGGCTTGCCGTCGTGCCATTTCACGCCGTCGCGCAGCTTGAAGGTCAGGTCCTTGCCATCGTTGCTCCACGCCCACTCGGTGGCGAGGTCGGGGACGATCTTGTCGGGCCGGTTCTGCTTTTCCTGCGGATCGAACACCACGAGGTTGTTGTAGACCGACATGAAGGGCATGACGGTCGAGATGGTCGCCTCCTCGTGGATCGAGGCACTGGGCGGGTTGTCGCGATGGCTGACCCGCAGCGTGCCGCCGGCCTTCTGCGCCGATGCCGGTGCCGCCAGCGCCAGAAGAGCCGCAGCCGCCAGCACGAAAAACATGCGCCGNACGGGGTAGGCTCGCACCATCATGCGTTTCCTCCTCTGTCTGCTCATCGGAATTCTGCAGGTCGCACCGCTCGCCGCGCAGGACTTCCCGACCCGCCCGATCCATCTCATCGCGCCGTTCGGGCCGGGCACGGCCACCGATACCGTTGCCCGCGTTCTCGCCGCCGAGCTGACGCGGCTCACCGGCCAGTCGGTGGTGGTCGACAACAGGGCCGGTGCCGAGGGCCAGATCGGCGCCCAGGCCGCGGCAACGGCCGCGCCGGACGGCTACACCCTCTTCGTCACCACGCAGACCACCCAGGCGATCAACCAGCATGTCTACAAGAGCCTGCTCTACGATCCGGTGAAGAGCTTCGCCCCGATCAGCGCTCTCTCGGGCGGGGCGCAGATGGTGATCGTGCGCAACGAGCTGCCGGTGAAGTCGATCGCCGAGCTGATCGCGCTCGCGCGCGCGCAGCCCGGCAAGCTCACCTTCGGCAGCGGCAACGGCTCGGCGCGCGGAGCGGCGGAGCTGTTCAAGATCATGGCCAAGGTCGATCTGCTCGGCGTGCCCTACAAGACGCAGCCGCAGGTCCTCGCCGATCTGATGGGCGGCCGCATCGACGTCACCTTCAGCGATTTCACGGTCGGCCTGCCGCCGGTGCGCGACGGCCGGGCGCGCGGCCTCGCGGTGACCAGTCCGCAACGCTGGCCCGGTCTCGAGCAGTATCCGACGGTCGCCGAGAGCGGCGTGCCCGGCTACGCCTCGCAGCCATGGAACGCCGCCTATGCGCCGGCCGGCACGCCGCGACCGATCATCGACAAGCTCAACAAGCTGATCCGCGAGGCGGTGGCGTCGGAGGCCTATCAGAGGCTGCTGAGCACGACGCTGGGCGTTCCCTTTCCCGGTTCGCCCGAGGATCTCGCCGCCTGGCAGGCGAGCGAGACCGTGAAGTGGGGCGAGGTCGTCCGTATCGCCGGGATGAAAGAGCCTTAGTCTTTACTCCTGCGGGCCGCGACGAGCTGCCAGACAGCGCTCGCCAGAACGCAGGCAGAGACGGCGAAGAAGGCCATGCGGTAGCTGACCAGCGACGCGATCAGCGCGAAGAGAGGCGGTCCGAACACCGCGCCGGAGAATGCGAGCGAGGTCTGGACCGCTGCGACGGCGGCCGCCTCGCCGGGCGGCGAGAGGTGGGCGAACTCGGCCTGCGAGGTGCCGTTCCAGCTGATCACCACCGAGCCATAGCCGATCACGACCAGGGTGATCAGCCAGAACGGCGTGTCGGCCTCGAGCAGGCCGATGGCGATGCAGCCTAGCGTCATGGCGATGCCGGTCCAGCCGAGAAGCTGCATGCGCGGGATGCGATCGCCCGCGCCGCCGCTCAGCAGACGGACGCCTGTCCCGACGATCTGCGACGCCGCCAGAAGCGCGCCGGCGCGGGCGATCGACAGGCCGCAATGCTCGTAGAGATAGGTCACCAGGTAGAAGGTGAAGGTGTGCTGGGCGACGACATAGATGAAGGCCGACCAGCCGAGCACCCGCAGTTGCGGATGGCCGAGCACGAAGCGGATCGAGCGGCCGATGCTGGCGGGCGCCTTGGCGGCGACGGCAATGACGTCGAGGCGCGGCCGTAGCGGTTCGATCGCGACAGCGGACAAAGCGAGGGCACCGGCGGCGACCAGGCTCGCGCCCTGCCAGCCGACCCAGGCGAGCAGGGCGGGGAAGATGATGCCGGCCAGCGCAAAGCCGATCGGCACGCCGGTCTGCTTGAGCGAGAATACCATGCCGAAATATTCGCGTGGCACCCGTTGCGACAGGATGTGCGCCGAGGCCGGGTTGATCGGCCCCTGCGCCGCGCCGATGAACAGCACGGCGACGACCGTGGCGGCGACCAGCGCGATCGAATTGAGGGCAAGCCCGATCGCCGCCATCAGCAGCGCCGCCTGGCAGACCCGCACCGCGCCCAGCCTCACGATCGGTCCGGCAGCGGCCAGCGCCACCATCGCCGCGACGGCGTAGATCAGGGCGGTGAAGACGCCGACCAGCTTGGCGTCGATCGCCAGGTCGCGCGCCACGGCCGGCATCATGACCCCGAGCGACAGCACGCTGAGCGAGATCATCACCTGGATGGCGAGCATGCTGGCCACCGGCACGAAGGCGCGCTTCATCGCCCTACCGTCGTCCCGAGCGAAGCCGAGGGACCTCTTTTCACCGCCGCGGCATCCGAAAAGACCCCTCCACTACGCTGCGCTCCGGTCGGGGTGACTGCCGCGTCACATCCCGTACAGATCGGCCTTGTTCAGCACGGTGTTGCGCAGGATGCGGATCGAGGCGACGTCGACCATGATGCCGTCGACATTGATCGCGCCCATGCCCTTGGCCTCCGCTTCGGCGTAGGCTTTCTCGAGCCTGCGGGCGCGCGCGATGTCGTCCGGCTTGGGCGAGTAGATCTCGAGCGCATGCTCGATCTGCGAGGGATGGATCGCCCATTTGCCGACGCAGCCCAGGATCATCGAGCGGCGGCACTCTTCGCGATAGACGTCGGGGTTCTTGAAGTCGGCGAACGGCCCGTCGACCGGATCGATGCCGGCGGCGCGGCAGGCCATCACCAGCCGGAAGCGGGCGTAGTGCCAGATATCGCCGGGATAGCCGTCGTTCTCGCCGACGTTCTTGTTGGTGACACCCATCGAGGCCGAGAAGTCGCCCATGCCGAACACCAGGCATTCCAGCCGCGGCGTGCATTTGGCGATGGCATCGACGTTCTGCATGCCCTCGACCTCCTCGATCAGGGCTTCGAGCCCGATCGGGCGCTTGAGCTTCAGCTTCTTCTCGAGCTGGTGCAGCAGCTTGTCGGCGAACAGCACGTCGGCCGGCGTCATGACCTTGGTCATCATGATGGTGTCGAGATGCTCGCCGGCGCCCTCGACCACCTCGATGATGTCCTCGAAGGCATACTCGGTCGTGAGGTCGTTGATGCGCACGCAGCGCGTCTTGCCCTTCCAGTTCAAGGTCTTCAGCGCCTGCACGATCTTCTTGCGGGCATCGCGCTTCTGGCTCGGCGCGACTGCATCCTCGAGGTCGAGGAAGACGTGGTCGGCTTTCGATTCCGAAGCCTTCTGCATCATCTTCTCGCTCGAGCCGGGGGTCGAGAGCTGCACGCGGCGGGCGCGGCGGGGACGGTCGGTCATGGTCTTCTCCTCTAGGCGACGATCTTGTCGGCGCGCAGGCGGGCGATGTCGGCCCCGCTGCAGCCGATGGACTTCAGGGTGTCGTCGGTGTGCTCGCCGAGCAGCGGCGCGCGATGGCGCACCTTGCCCGGCGTCTCGGTCATCTTGATCGCGACACCGGCGATCTGCACCTCGTGGTCGAGGCCGGGATGGGGCACCCAAGGCAGCATCTCGCGCGCCTTGAAATGCGGGTCGGCGACGATGTCGCGCACGTTGTAGACCGGCGAGAACGGCACCTGGCCGCCGAAATGCTCGAGCAGCTCCTGCTTGGTGCGCTGCCGCGTGAAGGCCGAGACCGTGGCGATGATCGTGTCCTGGTGGGCGCGGCGGTCCTGCACCGTCACGAAGCGCGGGTCGGTCGCCATCTCGGGCCTGTCGATCAGCCGGCAGAGGATCGGGAAGTGCGTGTCGGCATGGGCGGCAATGGTGACGAACCCATCTTTTGCCGGGAACATGCCGAACGGGCAGAGCAGGGGATGATGGTTGCCTTCGGGCACCGGCAGGCTCTGGGCGAACGAGTGCTGGTGCATGATGCGCTCGCACACCGCGAGGATCGCATCGACCATGCCGACATCGACGAACTGGCCGCGGCCGGTCTTGTGGGCGCGCAGGATCGCCGAGACGATGCCGAAGGCGCAGGTGATCGCCGGGATGATGTCGCCGACCCCCGGACCGACCTTCAGCGGCGTGTCCTTGTCGGGGCCGGTGATCGCCATGATGCCGCCCATCGCCTGGCTGATCACGTCGTAGGCCGGGAAGTCGGCGTAGGGGCTCTTGCCGGTGCGCGGATCGCCGAAGCCGCGGATGGTCGCGTAGACCAGCTTGGGGTTGCGCCCGTGCAGGCTCTCGTAGCTGAGGCCGAGGCGATCCATCACGCCGCCGCGATAGTTCTCGACCACCGCATCAGCTTCGTCGCAGAGCTTCAGTACCAGGTCGCGGCCTTCGGGTTTCTTGAGATCGATGGCGATCGACTTCTTGTTGCGGTTGACCGAGGCGAAGTAGCCGCCGAACGCCCGCAGCTTGTCGTCGACATGGTAGGGACCGATGATCCGCGTGTGGTCGCCGTCGAGCGGCTCGACCTTGATGACCTCGGCACCCTGGTCGGCCAGCAGCATGGTGCAGAACGGCCCGGCCAGCATCTGCGTCAGATCGACGATCCTGATGCCGTCGAGAGCGCCGAGGACGTCGTTCATCTGGGGCTGCGGGAAATCACTTGCCGCCCCAGTGACTGCGCCGCTTGACCAGCACCCAGCGCTCGCCCTCGAAGATGTGCTTGTCGTGCTGGTTCACGCCGTAATGCTTGAAGCGCACCACGCCGGCATCCGGCCGGTCCGAATCGCGGGTCTCCAGCACCTCGCTGTAACAATAGAGCGTGTCGCCGTGATAGAGCGGCCCCATGAGCCGGATCTTGTCCATGCCGAGCTCGGCCAGCGCATTCTCGGCGGTGTCCTGGGCGGCAAGCCCGATGCACATCGAGATGGTGACGCCGCCGAAGCCCAGCCGCTGGCCGTAGTTGGTGCCCTTGGTCAGGTGCTCGTTGAAGTGCGCCTCGGCGGTGTTCATGGTGACGTTGGTGATCCAGACCTGTTCGAGCGGCTCGACGGTCTTGCCGCGGGCATGACGCAGCACGTCGCCGGTCTTGAAGTCCTCGAAGTAGTTGGTTGTCCCGGTCAGCGCGGAGACCTTCATCAGTTCCTCCCGCGGCCGAGCAGCCGGTCGGAGATGATGCGCTTCTGGATCTCCGACGTGCCTTCGAAGATCTTGGTGAGCCGCGCGTCGCGCCAGTGGCGCTCGACGGCATGGAGCGTGGTATAGCCCGCGCCGCCATGGATCTGGATGCCCTCCGAGCAGACGCGCTCGGCCATCTCCGAGGCGAACAGCTTGGCCATCGAGGCTTCCTTGTCGCAGCGCTGGCCGGTGTCGATCTGCTCGCAGACGAAGTAGTTGAGCTGGCGCGCCGCCTCGATCTGGGTCGCCATCTCGGCGATCTTGAAGCGGATCGCCTGGAAGTCGGAGATCGGCCGCTCGAACTGGCGGCGCTCGCCGGCGTAGCGGATCGAATCGTCCAGCGCGCCCTGCGCCAGGCCGATCGCGCGGGCCGCCGTGTGGGCGCGCGCCGTCTCGAGGCCCGAGGTCGCGTAGTAGAAGGCCTGGCCTTCCTCGCCGATCATGTCGGCCGCCTCGACCCGGAAATTGTCGAAGGCGAGTTCGTAGGTCTTCCAGCCGAAGTAGCCGATCTTGGGAATCGGCGCGCCGTTGACACCTTTGGGCAGGGTGCCGCGCTTCTTCTCGACGAAGAACATCGACAGGCCGAGATGGCGCTTGCCTGCCGGCGCATCCGAGGTGCGCGCGATGACGATCAGGAAGTCGGCGCCGTCGGCGAAGGTGCACCAGTACTTGTTGCC
>VBAF01000614.1 GCA_005884705.1 Alphaproteobacteria bacterium | reverse complement strand
CAGCAAAGCGACGCGGGACAGACTTTTGACGGCGTCGCGCAGCAAGTCGACCTTCTTGGACGCGATATCCTCGGACATCGTCGAAATGCCGGTCGCGATGCCGCCGGGCCGCGCCAGGCTCGAGACCAGGCCGGTAGCCGTCGGATCGCTGCTCAGGAAGACGATCGGCACACCCCTGGCGTGGGTGACGGCGGCATCCGTCGCGCCGCTGCCGGAGGGCACGATGACGCTGACACCGGATTTCAGCAGCTCCTCGGCCAGACCCGGCAGCAGCGCGGCGTTGCCCTGGGCGTAGCGGTACTCGATGACCAGGTTCTTGCCCTCGACCAGGCCGAGCTCGCGCAGCCGGTCACGGAAATCCTTGACGAACGGATGCTCGCTGACGCTCAGCCAGCCGATCCTGGCCGGCGCCTGGGCGACCGCCGGCAAGCCGGCCGCCGCCGTAGCGACGACCGCTGCAAGGATCGGCCGCCGTCCGATCACTGGAACGGCGGGGTGTAGAGCAGGCCGCCCTTGGTCCACAGCTCGTTGGCGCCGCGCTTGAGCTTCAGCGCCGAGCCCATGCCGACGGTGCGCTCGTAGCTCTCGCCGTAGTTGCCGACCTGCTTGACGATGTTGTAGGCCCAGTCGTTGCTGATCCCCATCATGTCGCCGAACTTGCCGTCGACGCCGAGCAGCCGGCGGACCTCGGCGCTCTGCGACTTGGCCTTCATCTCGTCGACGTTCTTGGACGTGACGCCCAACGCCTCCGCGGCGATCTGCGCGTTCAGCACCCAGCGCACGATCAGCTGCCAGCGCTCGTCGCCCCAGCGCGTCACCGGCCCCTGCGGATCGTTGGAGATGATCTCGGTCAGGATCTGGTGCTCGTTGGGGTCCTTGAACTTGATGCGCTGTCCGGCCAGCGCGCCGATCCCCGCGGTGTAGGCGTCGCAGCGGCCCTGGTCGTAGGCCGAGATGGCGTCGTCGTTCTTCTGGAAGTTGATGATGGTGACCTTGAGGTTGCGCTCGCGGAACCAGTCGGCCGCGGTCTTCTCCTCGGTCGAGCCGGCGGCGACGCAGATCGTGGCGTCGGCGAGGTCCTTGACCGCGGCGACCTTGGCCTTGGTCCGGACCACGAAGGTCTGGCCCTCGTAGAAGTTGATGCCCTGGAAGTTCACGCCGAGCGTGGCATTGCGCGAGAAGGTGATGGTGGTGTTGCGCGCCAGCAGGTCGACCTGGCCCGACTGCAGCACCGGCCAGCGCTGCTGCACCGAGGTCGGCGTGTACTTGACCTTGGTCGCATCGCCCAGCACGGCGGCGGCCAGCGACTTGCAATAGTCGACGTCGAGGCCCGACCACTCGCCCTTGTCGTTGGCGAACGAGAAGCCCGGCAGGCCAAGATGCACGCCGCACTCGATGTGACCGCGCGCCTTGACGGCGTCGAGGGTCGGGCTGGGCGCGAGCTGCTGCGCGACGGCTGGCCGCCGCGGCGGCAAGGCCGATGAACTTCATGTGAAAACTCCCCTCAACAGCTGCGCCCCGATACCGTACAAGCCTCGGCGTGGCCAGTAAATTGCCCCTCGGAACGGGATGCGTCCCGGGCCTGCCCAACCTGCACAGCCATGCCTTCCAGCGCGCCATGGCGGGGCTCACCGAGCGGCGCGGCGCGGAGGCCGATTCCTTCTGGACCTGGCGCGAGCAGATGTACCGCTTCGTCGAGCGGCTCGGGCCCGACGACCTCGAGGCAATCGCCGCCCAGGCCTACATGGAGATGCTCGAGGCGGGCTTCACCTGGGTCGCCGAGTTCCACTACCTGCACCACCAGCCCGACGGCCGGCCCTACGACAACATTGCCGAGATGTCGGAGCGCATCGTTTCGGCCGCGGCCGAAGTCGGCATCGGCCTTACCCTCCTGCCCGTCCTCTATCGCCAAGGCGGGTTCGGCGGAAAGCCGCCGGCCGAAGCACAGCGCCGCTTCCTCAACGATCGCGAGTCCTAT
>VBAF01000172.1:5713-8360 GCA_005884705.1 Alphaproteobacteria bacterium | reverse complement strand
GCCAATGGCGTCGTGTAGTGCCAGAACGGCAGGCGATAGGCGGTGACTGTCGCCGGCCCCGCCACCGAGACGATCTCGCTGAAATGGCCGGCCCGGCTGTAGACCAGCCATTGATGCGCGACGCCCGGCGTGCACAGGCTGAGATGCAGGTCGATGTAGCCCGCCCGCGCCGCGGGGTTCTCGGGATGATGGTCGTTGTGCGGTCCGGCATAGTCGCCCGGTCCGTAGCGCAGCACCTGCAGGCCCCAGCCCGGGCGCAGCCTGCGGCCGGCCAGCCCGATCGCGCCCTTGATGCCGCCGGTGCGCGCATGGCTGACGTAGCAGGTGACGCCGGCCACGTCGGGATCGTCGAACGCCTCGACCACGATCTTGTCGTTGGGCCCCAGCCACTTGAAGCGATAGCCGACCGAGCCGACCTCCTCGGCTGCTGCCGGCAGGGCGAGCAGGGACAGAAACAGCGCAAGCCAGGCGCGAGGCATCGTTGGACTCCTTCATGCAGCAGGTGCGCAGGAGATGGGTGGCAGCTTGCCGTTCGCCAAGGAGTTTGATCGACAGTCCCCGGCCTTCGTGGTTGCATCCCGGAAAGGTCTCAAGAAAAGCAACGACCGGGAGAGAAACCATGGATGAAGTGACACGCAGGTCGCTCCTGCAGGGCACCGGCGCGGCGGTCGCGGCAGTGGGGCTCGTTCAGGAAGCCCAGGCGCGGACCGAGGCCTTCGGACCGACCGATCCCTACGACCTGATCATCCGCGGCGGAGAGGTCGTCGATCCCAGCCAGAGCCTGCGCGGCCGGCGCGACATCGGCATCCGCAACGCCGCCATCGCCGCCATCGAGCCCGAGATCCCGCCGACCCGCGGCACGCAGACGCTCGACGCCTCGGGCCAGCTCGTGCTGCCGGGCCTGATCGACTTCCACGCCCATGTCCTGCCGGGCGCCGGCATCGGCCTGTCGGGCGACGAGCTGGTGCCCTACACCGGCTGCACCACCTACGTGAGCGCGGGCGACGCCGGTGCCGGCAGCTTCTCGGCCTTCAAGCATTTCGGCATTGCCACGTCGCGCACGCGCATCTTTGCCTTCCTCCACATCTCCTCGATCGGGCTCTCGGGTTTCCCGGTCGGCGAGATGCTGAACATCGACCATGCCCGGGTCGACGCGGCGGCCAAGATGCTGGCGGAAAATCCCGAGGTGCTGCTCGGCATCAAGGTGCGCGAGACGCTCGACGTGGTGGGCGCCAACGGGCTCGAGCCGCTGAAGCGGGCGATCGCCGCGGCCGAGCGCTCGGGCGTCGCCGGCGCGCGCGTGATGTGTCACATCGGCAATGCGCCGGGGAACCTCTCCGATCTGCTCGACCTGCTGCGGCCGGGCGACGTGCTGACCCACGCCTATAGCGGTCGAGGCCAAGAAGCGCGGCGTGCTGATCGATGTCGGCCATGGCGGCGGCAGCTTCGACTACACGGTCTGCGAGGCGGCCCTGCAGCAGGGCTTCACGCCCGACATCATCAGCAGCGACGTCCACAGCTACAGCGTCAACTCGCCCGGCAAGCCGTTCCTGCCCTGGGTGATGAGCAAGTTCCTCAACCTCGGCATGTCGCTCGAGCAGGTCGTGACGCTGGCGACGGCGGCTCCCGCCCAAGCGATCAACCGCGTGCCCAAGCTCGGCACCCTGCAGATCGGCGCGCCGGCCGATCTCTCGATGGTCGAGATCGTCGAAGGCCCGGTCGACTTCGTCGACACGCGTCAGAACACGCGCAAGGGCCAGCGCTGGATCAAGCCGGTGCTGGCGGTGAAGGCGGGCCGGCCGTTCGGCCGGCCCTATCCGGCGCTGTTCGGCTGGCCGTAACGGCTCATGGCTGCCGCTGCATCGCCAACCGGCAGGCGAGGGCCGCGAAAGTCACCGCCGCCAGCCGGTTGGCCAGCCTGAGGAACGATCTCTGGCCGGCGATCGCGTTTCTCGCTTTGCCCGCGACGATCACCAGAAGGCCAACCCACACGAGCGCCATGCCGGCCAGCGTCACACCGAATACGAGGCTTTGCAGGCCGACAAGGCCGTGCTCCGGCCGGATGAATTGCGGGAACAAGGCAATGAAGAAGGGAATCATCTTGGGATTTGCGAGGTTGTTCGCCAAGCCTTGGCGGAAGTAGCGCCAGCGGCGCTCCGGTCCCGCTATGTCGGCCCGCAGGCCCATGCTGTCGGCGCTGCGCCACGCCCCCCAGGCGAGATAGAGAAGATAAGCGGCGCCGAGATATTTCAGCGCCTCGAACGCCACCGGGAAGAACAGGATCAGCGTCGACACGCCGAGTCCCGCCAGCACGGCATGGATGAGATTGCCGGTCTGCGTCCCGAGCAAGGTCACCAGGCCGGCCGCGGTGCCCGAAGCGACCGTGCGCGACAGGACCAGGATCGTGTCCGGGCCGGGCGACACGACCAGCACCAGCGCCATCGCGACGAAGAACGAGTAGGTGTCGAAGTCGATCATGTGGCCTGCCGAGTCGAGAGCCCCAGGTCGAAGGCTACGCCGCGCGCAGGCCTTCCTTCGGCATCTCGCCGCCTTCTTCCTTGATGGCGGCGCGGTAGCTCTTCTCCGAATCGAACGGCGCGATCTTGGGATAGTCCTTCTTCTTGCCCGGCCGGATGGCGCCGGTCGA
>VBAF01000172.1:0-5627 GCA_005884705.1 Alphaproteobacteria bacterium | reverse complement strand
CGGAGAAGTCGACATAGGTCGTGAACTCGCTGCGATCCTTGACGAACAGCGCCTCGTAGGTGGCGATGAACTGCTCGACGAAGGCGCGGTCGACGATCTCGAGGTTGGACATCATCCAGCAGCGGTCCTCGAACACCCAGTAGGTGCCGATCCCGACGAACTCGCGCTGCCGCGTCAGGTAGGGATAGAAGGGGAAGCCGCGGCAGGCGATCGTGCGGTTCTCACGCTCGCAGAAGCGGCCGCCCTTGCAGGTGATCGCCATGCAGTCGCTGGTCAGCTCCTCGACGATCTGCCTGGTGGCGTAGTCGTAGGGCTTGAATTTCTTCCACAGGTCGGTGCGGCTCTTGAGCAGCTCGAACTCGACCTTGTGCACCACCGGCACCGCGTTCTGGGTCGAGCAGCAGACCGGCTCGCCGCCATTGAGCGGCGCGCATTTGCGGCCGCAGTCGAAGCGTGACACCGGGGCGTCGAAGCCCTCGTAGAGCATGGCGAAGTCGGCCGGCTCGAGGGTGGCTTTCGGGGTCTTGGAGGGCATGCGCCGCTTTACCTCGCCAGCATCCAAAAAAACAGTGAAGGAGTTGTAGCACGCTGCTGGCCCCGCGAGGTGCGTGTCGCGGTCGCGTCTGTGTCCATGAAATGGCCATGCGGTGGTCGTGCAGGGCGCAGTCCCGCCTAGGCTGGCCGGGTTTTGCCCGCCTAATCAAGCCTTCACCATCTGGCATGGCGATTGCTGCGGTGTCGGTGCGTCAACGAGGACGTCACTCACCGGAGCACTGCGGCCAATGGCGGTCGCAGTCTGGAACGGCGCCAAGCCCCTGTCGCCAGGAGCTGCGCGCCAACGCCGTGACGCCCGTCATGTCGCCTGCGTGTTCCTGCTTCCGGCCCCCGCGAACGGCAACAGGAAGGCAGATGCAACAGGCGTCCCGACGCAAACTGGTCGTCCTCGGCAACGGTATGGCCGCCGGCCGCGTGCTGGAGGAACTGTTCGCCCGCGCGCCGGATCGCCATCGCGTCACCGTGTTCGGCGCTGAGCCGCGGGTAAACTACGACCGCATCATGCTGTCGCCGGTGCTGGCCGGCGAGAAGCGCTTCGAGGACATCGTCGTCCATGACGACGCGTGGTACGCCCGCCACCAGGTCGACCTGCGCAAGGGCGAAACCGCCGTCGCGATCGACCGCCAGGCCAGGACGGTGCGCACCGCCTCCGGCGCGGTCGAGCCCTACGACGAGCTGGTCATCGCCACGGGGTCGCGCCCGATCCTGATTCCCGTGCCCGGCGCCGATCTGGCCGGCGTGGTGACCTTCCGCGACCTCGACGATGTCGAAGCGATGCTCGCGGCCGCCGGACGTGGCGGCAACGCGGTCGTGATCGGCGGCGGCCTGCTTGGCCTTGAAGCCGCCGCGGGCCTCGCCCTGAAGGGCATGAAGACGATCGTCGTGCATCTGATGCCGACCCTGATGGAACGCCAGCTCGATCCCAGCGCCGCCTACCTGCTGCAGAAGGCGATCGAGAAGCGCGGCATCGAGGTGCTGACCGGCGCCAACACCAGCGCGCTGCTGGGCGACGGGCGGGTCGAGGCGGTGCGGCTGGAGGACGGCCGCACCCTGCCGGCCGATCTCGTCGTCATGGCGGTCGGCATCCGCCCGCACGGTGCGATCGCCGCGGCGGCGGGCCTGGAAGTCAAGCGCGGCATCGTGGTCGACGACCACATGCGCACGACCGATCCCGACATCTACGCCGTCGGCGAATGCGTCGAGCACCGCGGCGCCTGCTACGGGCTGGTGGCGCCGCTCTACGAGATGGCGAGGGTGCTCGCCGCCAGGCTCGCCGGCGAGGAAGGACCGGGCTACGCGGGCTCGGCGCTCTCGACCAAGCTCAAGGTCACCGGCGTCGACCTCTTCTCCGCTGGCGACTTCTCCGAGAGCGACGAGAAGGACGAGATCGTGCTGCGCGATCCCGCCCGCGGCGTCTACAAGCGTGTCGTGCTGCGCGACAACCGGATCGTCGGTGCGGTGCTCTACGGCGATACCGCCGACGGCTCCTGGTACTTCGACCTGCTGAAGAAGGGCGCCGACGTGTCGGAACTGCGCGACACGCTGATCTTCGGCCAGGCCTATCAGGGCGGCGGCGTGCTCGATCCGCGGGCCGCGGTCGCAGCGCTGTCCGACGATGCTGAGATCTGCGGCTGCAACGGCATCTGCAAGGGTGTCATCACCCGGGCGATCACGGCCAAGGGCCTGGCGTCGCTCGAGGATGTGCGCGCCCAGACCAAGGCCTCCGCCTCGTGCGGCCAGTGCACCTCGAAGGTCGAGGCGCTGCTCGCCTTCAGCCTGGGCGACTCATACGCCGCCGCGGCCCGCAAGCCGATGTGCAAGTGCGTCGACCTCACGCACGAGGAGGTGCGCGGCCTGATCGTGTCGCGCGCGCTGAAATCCCAGCCGGCAGTCTGGCAGGAGCTCGGCTGGAAGACCTCGTGCGGCTGCCCGAGCTGCCGACCGGCGATCAACTACTACCTGCTCTGCGCCTGGCCCGGCGAGTATCGCGACGACGCCCAGTCGCGCTTCGTCAACGAGCGAGTTCACGCCAACATCCAGAAGGACGGCACTTTCTCGGTCGTGCCGCGCATGTGGGGCGGGCTCACCACCGCCAACGAGTTGCGCGCCATCGCCGACGTTGCCGACAAGTTCAAGATCCCGACGATCAAGGTGACCGGCGGGCAGCGCATCGACCTCTTGGGCGTTCGCAAGGAGGACCTGCCCGCGGTATGGGCCGACCTCAACGCCGCCGGCATGGTGTCGGGCCAGGCCTATGCCAAGGGGCTGCGCACGGTGAAGACCTGCGTCGGCACCGAATGGTGCCGCTTCGGCACCCAGGATTCGACCGGGCTGGGCGTCAAGCTCGAGCGCTTCCTGTGCGGCTCGTGGACGCCCGCCAAGGTCAAGCTCGCGGTCTCCGGCTGTCCGCGCAACTGCGCCGAGGCGACGGTCAAGGACATCGGCATCGTCTGCGTCGAGTCGGGCTACGACATCCACATCGCCGGTGCGGCGGGCCTGCATGTCCGCGCCACCGACCTGCTCGGCCACGTGACGACCGAGGAGGAGGCGATCGAGCATGTCGCCGCGGTGATGCAGCTCTATCGCGAGCAGGCGGTCTACCTCGACCGCGTGTGGAAGTGGGTCGAGAAGACCGGGCTGGAGAAGGTCCGTGCCGCGATCATGGACGACCACGACGGCCGCAAGGCGCTGGTGGCGCGCTTCAAGAAATCGCAGCGCGCCGTGCACCGCGATCCGTGGGCCGAGCGCGCCGCCGGCCGCGAGCTGCACGAGTTCATGCCGCTCGCCGTGCTGGCGCCGGCGCGCCGCCGGATGGCCGCCGAATGAGCGACTTCTGGTTCGATTTGGGGCCGCTCGCGGCCCTGCCGGTGCGCGGCGCGCGGATCGTGCGCACGCCGCGCCGCGACATCGCGGTGTTCCGCACCGCCGGCGACGAGGTGTTCGCCCTGGAGAATCGCTGCCCGCACAAAGGCGGGCCGCTCGCCGACGGCATCGTGCACGGCCGCAAGGTCGCCTGCCCGCTGCACAACTGGATCATCAACCTCGAAGACGGGGAGGCAGCCGGCGCCGACAAGGGTTGCGCCCGCACCTTCCCGGTGAAGCTCGAGAACGGCCGCATCTATCTCGACATGGGCGTCGCGGCCGCCCCCTAGCCCTAACGAAAGGACCTGCTGTGGCTTATCTCGTACCCTCCGAGTTCGTGACCAAGATGGTGGACGCGGGCGAATCCAAGATCTTCATGTCGACGAAGGATACGGTGATCCGTGCCTATATGGCCGGTGCGATCCTCGCCTTGGCCGCTTTCATGGCCGTCACCATCATCACCCAGACCGGCATGCCGATCGTCGGCGCCTCCTTCTTTCCAGTCGGATTCTGCATGCTCTACCTGCTGGGCTTCGACCTGCTGACCGGCGTGTTCGTGCTCTGTCCGCTGGCGGTGATCGACCGGCGACCGGGCTGCACTTGGGGCGGGGTGGCGCGCAACTGGATGCTGGTGTTCCTTGGCAACTTCGCTGGCGCGGTGACCGTGGCGTTCTTCGCGGCGGTGATCTGCACTTTCGGCTTCTCGACCGAGCCCGACAAGGTCGGCCAGACCTTGGGCAACATCGGCGTGGCGCGCACGCTGGGCTACGAGAAGTACGGCGCGGCCGGCATGGCGACGCTGTTCATCCGCGGCATGCTGTGCAACTGGATGGTCTCGACCGGCGTGGTCGGCGCAATGATCTCGACCAATGTGACCGGCAAGGTGATCGCCATGTGGATGCCGATCATGCTGTTTTTCTTCATGGTCTTCGAGCATTCGATCGTGAACATGTTCCTGTTCCCGAGCGCGTTGATGCTGGGCGGCAAGTTCTCGATCTTGGATTACTTCATCTGGAACGAGATCCCGACGGTGCTCGGCAACCTGGTCGGCGGGCTGGCCTTCACCGGCCTGACCCTCTATGCCACGCACATCAAGACCTCGCCGAAGCGCGAGCCGGCGCGGGTCAGGGCGGTGGCCTGATCGGCACCGCGGAGATCATGGCGCAGCTCAAGCTCTCGATCGGGCAGCATTCCGACCGGGGCCGCAAGGAAGCCAACCAGGACTTCCACGGCGCCATGATCCCCGCCGAGCCGGTGCTCGGCCTGAAGGGCGTTGCCGTGGCGCTGGCCGACGGCATCTCCTCCAGCAAGGTCGGCCGGATCGCCGCCGAATCGGCGGTCGGCGGCTTCCTGTCCGACTATTACTGCACGCCCGACTCGTGGTCGGTGAAGACCTCGGCGCAGCGGGTCATCGCGGCGACCAACTCCTGGCTCGATGCCCAGACGCGGCGAACGGCGCATGCCGACGAGCACGACAAGGATCGCGGCCATGTCTGCACCTTGAGCGCCGTGGTGGTGAAGTCGCGCACCGCGCACGTCTTCCATGTCGGCGATAGCCGCGTCTATCGCAGGGTCGGCAATTCGCTCGAGCAGCTCACCACCGACCATCGCGTCGTCGTCTCGTCCGAACAGACCTATCTCGGCCGCGCACTCGGCATCAACGCCGAGGTCGAGATCGATTACCAGGCGATCGCGCTCGAGCCTGGCGACGTGCTGGTGCTGGCGACCGACGGCGTCTACGAGCATGTCGAGCCGCGCGCGGTCGTGCAGGCGATCGCCGACTGGCCCGACCTCGACGACGCAGCGCGCAAGATCGTCGAGACGGCCTACCAGCGCGGCAGCCCCGACAATCTCACCGTCCAGATCGTGCGGATCGACGCCCTGCCCGACGGCGAGGCGGCCGAACTCGAGGCGCACACCGGGTTGCCGCTGCCGCCGCTGCCCGAACCCGGCGCGCTGTTCGACGGCTACCGGATCGTGCGCCGGCTGCACGGCAGCAGCCGCAGCCATGTCTACCTCGCCGTCGATACCGAGGCCGGGGCCGAGCCGGTGGTGCTCAAGATCCCGTCGATCGACCTGCGGGGCGACCCGGCCTATCTCAAGCGCTTCGCCATGGAGGAATGGGTGGCGCGGCGGCTCGACAATCCGCACCTGCTCAAGGCCCGTCCGCCGGCACGCCCGCGCAACTGGCTCTACGTCGTCACCGAGTT
>VBAF01000613.1 GCA_005884705.1 Alphaproteobacteria bacterium | reverse complement strand
CGCCTTGGCGGCCTACTCAAGGGGAGCCTATACACGCGCCATGAAGACCGCCGCCGACCGGATCCTGCTGTTGTCCTCGATCGGCCACGGGCTGATGCACCTGATGACGGCTTTCTATGCCGTGATCGTGCTGACTTTGGCGGCGGTGTGGCAGCTGCCGGTCGAGAGCCTGCTCGAGCTCTACGCGCCGGCGACCGTACTGCTGGGCGTGATGTCGCTTCCCGCCGGCTGGGCATCCGACCGGTTCGGCGCGCCGGTCATGATGGTGGTGATGTTCATCGGCATGGGCCTGTCGTCGATTGCCTGCGGCCTGGTGCCGACCGGCGACACGCTGGCGCTGTCGATCGCGCTCTGCGGCATCGGCGCGTTCGGCGCGATCTATCATTCGGTCGGCATCGGCTGGGTGATCCGGACCGCCAAGGAGCAGGGCTATGCCATGGGCGTGAACGGCCTGTGGGGCAGCGCCGGGCTCGCGCTCTACGGCGTCGTGCCGGGTGTGTTGATTACGCTCGTCTCGTGGCGTGCCGCCTTCATCGTGCCGGGCATGATCTGCCTGGTGGTGGGTGTGGTGGTCGCCTGGCAGGCCGCAGCCGGGCGCATCGGCGATCGGCCGATGCCCGCGACGCCGGGCATCAAGGCCGGGCGCACCGAGTTCTGGCGGGTCTTCTCGGTTCTCTCCGTCACCATGGCGTTGGAGGGCGTGATCTGGCAGGCGGTGATGTTCGGCTCCGCCTTGGTGTTCGAGACGCGCTTCCAGGCGCACTCGGTGTTGTGGGTCGGCCTCGCGACCTCGATGATCTATGTCGTGTCGGGCTTTGCCCAGTACGCGCTCGGCCGCCGCATCATCGACCGCTATCCGCTCAAGAGCACCTATGTGGTGGCGTCGGCGCTGCAGGTCGTGGCGATGCTCGGCCTCGCCATGGGCAACGGCTATGTCGCACTCGCCGGCGCGATCTTCTCGGCCGTGCTGAGCGCAGCTTGCGGCCCGGTCGAGAACATCCTGATCGCGCGCTATACGCCCAGCAAGTATCACGGGCTGGGCTTCGGCGCGAAGTTCGTGGTGGCGTTCGGGGCCAGCCCGCTCGCCATCCTGCTGATCGCCTGGATTCGCAAGGCGACCGGCGATCTCGACTTGCTATTCCTCGGCCTCGCCGGCACCGCGCTGGTGATCACCGCCGTGGCGCTGCTGCTGCCCAGTGAGCGCAGCGCGCCGCTCGCCGTGCCGCAGCCCGCGCCCGCTGAGTGAATTTCCGCATTTAGTGAATTTCCGCATTTATCGAATTTCCGGATTTATCGAATTTCCGGATTTATCGCTCGTGGTGCGGCCCCTGCCGCGTGCCAGCCCGGCCCAGGACAAGGTGACGTAAAGCCATTAGCGGAAATTGCCGTAATTCGAATTTTGGCAGTTTCGACCTAGGGATATAGCGGCCTTCGCTCCCGACTCGCAGGAAAACGCCGACTCGCAGGAAAACGGAAGGGCTGCCAAAAACGGGAAAAACGGCGAAAACGGTCCTGGCGGACTACTTGGTGGCTTTGGCCGCCTTGTAGGCCGGCCGCGACAGACAGCGATCGAGCCACGCGCCGGCGTTGGGGAAGGGTTTGAAGTCGTACTTGATCGGCTTGGCCCAGCTGCAGATCGAGGCGAGGTTGAGGTCGGCCACGCTGAAGCTCGAGCCGACCAGATATTCGCGTCCCTCGAGCGCGGCATTCAGCACGCCGAACGGCTTGGGCAGCGCCTTCTGCGCTTCGGCGACCGCCTCCGGCTTGCGCTTGTCGGGCGCCGTCATGAACATGTCGATCAGGATGGTGAGCAGGGGCTTCTCGACCTCGGTCATGCCCCAGAAGCTCCACTGATAGCAGCGCGCCTGGTCCTCGGCGCCGGCCGGCCAGAAGCCGTCCTTGTTGAAGCGCTTGGCAAGATAGAGGTTGATTGCCATCGATTCGAACAGCTTGAAGTCGCCGTCGACCAGCGCCGGCACCTTGCCGTTGGCATTGATCTCCAGATAGTCGGGCGTCTTGAGGTCCTTCATCTCCATCGCCACGTGCTCGAACGGAACATCGAGCTCGTGCACGATCCACAAGGCGCGCGCGGCACGCGAGGCGACAGGTCCGTAAATCTTGATGGTCACGACGGTTCTCCCCAACCCTTAGTCACCGAGCCCATGCTCGTTGCCGACATAGCCGTGGCGATGGCCGAAGCGCTCGGTCATCACCGTGGCCAGATCCTTCTCCGGTCCGGCGATCCAGCCGCCAGCGCGCACAGCATAGAGCGGCGCCGAGCCTGCCGCCTTGGGCGCTTCGCCGGTCGCCAGCGCCCGCGCCGCCCCCATGATGAGCTTGCGGAACTCGACGATACCGACATCGGTCGGCCCGAGATGTTCCTTCGTCCGGTCCTGGATCGGACCCTGGCTGTCCTGGATGGCGGCGTCCTGCTCGCTCACACCCATGATGCCGGTGAAGCTTTGGGTCTTCTGCAGCACACGATCGAGCTGGTAGTCGTTGCGGATGTTGCGCACCGGCAGGTAGCCGGCATCGACCTCGGCGTGCAGGCTGAGGCCCGACGCGTACTTCTCGCGCTCG
>VBAF01000171.1 GCA_005884705.1 Alphaproteobacteria bacterium | reverse complement strand
GCCGCGCGCGCGGCCAGCGCGATGGATTGCCGGCCGATCTTGCGGCCGACTCGGTGGAGCCTCCATCGACATCACTCGCGCAAAGGTTGCAAACTGCGGGCTTCCGGTTGGGCCGTCTCAAGACCGGCACACCGGCGCGCCTCGACGGGCGCACCATCGACTATGGCGGGCTCGAGAAGCAGGACGGCGACCGGCCGCCCCAGCCCTTCTCCTACCTGACCCGCGCGATCGCCACGCCGCAGATCGCCTGCCACATCACCGAGACGACAGCGGCAACGCACGCGATCATCCGCGCCAACCTGCATCGCGCGCCGATGTATTCCGGCCAGATCGAGAGCACCGGCCCGCGCTACTGTCCCTCGATCGAAGACAAGGTCGTGCGTTTCGCGGCGCGCGAGCGCCATCAGATCTTCCTCGAGCCGGAGGGCCTCGACGATCCGACCGTCTATCCCAACGGCATCTCGACCTCGCTGCCGCGCGAGGTGCAGCTTGCGCTGCTGCAGACCATCCCGGGGTTGGAGCGGGCAGCCATGCTGCGGCCGGGCTATGCCATCGAATACGATCATATCGACCCGCGCGAGCTTCATTCGACCTTGGAGACGCGGCGGATGCCGGGCCTATACATGGCTGGCCAGATCAACGGCACCACCGGCTACGAGGAAGCCGCGGCCCAGGGGCTGATCGCCGGGCTCAATGCGGCTCTGGCGGCGGCCGGATCGCCGGCCTTCGCGGTCGACCGGGCCGACGGCTATCTCGGTGTGCTGATCGACGACCTGGTGACCTTGGGGGTGACCGAACCCTATCGGATGTTCACCTCCCGGGCCGAATACCGGCTGTGGCTGCGCGCCGACAATGCCGACCAGCGTCTGACCCCCAAGGGGTTGGCCGTCGGCTGCGTCGGGCCGGATCGGGCGGCGGTGTTTCACGTGAAACATCAGGCCCTGGCCCGGGGCCGGGCCATGCTTGCCGGCCTGAAGGCCAGCCCCTCCGCCTTGGCCAAGCAGGGCATCGCCATCAACCAGGACGGCGTGGTGCGCTCGGCCCAAGACCTGCTGGCCTACCCCGAGATTGGCTGGGACCGCCTGTTTACCCTGTGGCCGGAGCTTCGCGCCCTTCCTGCCGAGACCGCCGAGCAGCTCGCGATCGACGCCCGCTACGACGGTTATCTGGTCCGCCAGCGCCAGGACATCGCCGCCTATCGCCGCGACGAGGCCCTGGCGTTGCCGGCCGACCTCGACTACGCGGCCGTCGGCAGCCTCAGCAACGAGGTCCGGCAGAAGCTCGTGGCGCACAGACCGGCGACCCTGGGCCAGGCGGCACGGATTTCGGGTGTCACGCCCGCCGCCCTCATCGCCTTGCTGCGTTACGTCCGACGCCGCGCGGCCTGATCCGTGAGCCATATCCACGCCGGCCGGGAACTGTTCCTCGAGGAGATGCGGGAACTGCGGGTCACTGTTTCACGTGAAACACGCGACCAGCTCGAGGCCTATGTCCATACCTTGGGGCGCTGGCAAAAGGCCATCAACCTCGTCGGCAAGGGCACCTTGGAAGAGATCTGGGTCCGCCATATGCTCGATTCCGCCCAGCTCCTGCCCCTGATCCCCAAGGCGGCCGGGCGTCTGGTCGATCTGGGCAGCGGCGGCGGCTTTCCCGGATTGGTACTCGCGGCCTTGCGGCCCGAGCTCGACGTCGTCTTGATCGAATCGGACGCCCGCAAGGGTGCTTTTCTGGCCGAGGCTGGGCGGCGTATGGCCTTGAAAAAGCAGCCAAAAATCGTGATTTCCCGAATCGAGGATGCAGCTCCGGCGGCGGCCAACATCGTGGTGGCGCGGGCGCTCGCGCCGCTCGGCCAGCTTCTGGGATGGGCCGCGCCGCATCGGGGCGATACCGCTATTTGCCTTTTCCACAAAGGGAAAGGCTGGCAGGCTGAGATGAACGAAGCCATGAAGGACTGGGACATTGAAGCCCAGCCGTTTGCCAGCGTGACCGATCGTGAATCCGTCCTCCTCCGGATCAGCCAGTACAGCGCCAAAGGTCTTTGCGATCGCTAACCAGAAGGGCGGCGTGGGCAAGACCACGACTGCCATCAATCTCGCGACCGCGCTCGCTGCCGTCGGCGAGAAGGTCCTGCTGATAGACCTTGATCCGCAAGGCAATGCATCGACCGGCCTGGGCGTGGGGCGCACCGATCGCACGCCCGGCAGTTACGAATTCCTGGTCGGCCTCGCCCCGCTCGACCAGGCCATCCGCGAGACCATGATCCCCGGCCTCGCCGTCATCCCGGCCAACGCCCACCTCGCCGGCGCCGAGATCGAGCTGATCGATCTCGAGCGGCGCGAGCATCGCCTGGCCGATGCGCTCGATGCCGAGGGCAACAACGCGCGCGAGCGCTGGGACACCATCCTGGTCGACTGCCCGCCGTCGCTCGGCCTCGTCACCCTGAACGCGCTGGTCGCCGTCGATGCCGTGCTGGTGCCGTTGCAGGCCGAGTTCCTCGCCCTCGAGGGCATCGGCGCGCTGCGCAACACCGTGGAGCGAGTGCGCAAGGCACTCAACCCCAAGTTGCATATCGCCGGGGTGATCATGACCATGGTCGATCGGCGCATGACCTTGAGCCAGCAGGTCGAGGCCGATGTGCGCGGCCATTTCGGCGAGCTGGTGTTCGGCACCACCATCCCGCGCAACGTCCGCATCGCCGAGGCGCCGAGCCATGGCCTGCCGGTGATCATCTACGACAATGCCTGCGCCGGCGCGCAGGCCTACATCCTGCTCGCCAGCGAATTCATTCGTCGCCGGCGCAGCGCCGCCGAAGCGACGCCGGTTCAACTCACGGGAGCCTCATGAGCCTTCCAACCAAGCCGCGCGGCCTCGGCCGCGGCCTCAGCGCCCTGCTCGGCGACGAGGATGTCGCCGCCGCCGTCACCTCGCCGATCGCCGCGCCGCCGCGGCCGGCCCATCGCGCGCCGATGACGCTGCCGACGGCGCATCTGCGCGCCGGCAAGTACCAGCCGCGCACCAGCTTCGAGAACCTCGACGTGCTGGTCGATTCGGTGCGCCAGCACGGCCTGCTGCAACCTATCCTTGTGCGGCCGGTGGCCGGCGCGCCCGACCATTACGAGATCATCGCCGGCGAGCGGCGCTGGCGGGCAGCGCAGAAGGCGCAACTGCACGAGGTGCCGGTCGTCGTGCGCAGCCTCGACGACCTCGATGCGCTGCAGCTCGCCCTGGTCGAGAACCTGCAGCGCGCCGATCTCTCGCCGGTTGACGAGGCGCAGGGCTATCGCCGGCTGATCAGCGACTTCAACCAGACCCAGGAAGAGATCGCCCACACGATGGGCAAGAGCCGCCCGCACATCGCCAACACGCTGCGGCTGCTCGATCTGCCCGAAGCGGTGCGTGAGATGATCCGGCGCGACGAGCTCAGCGCCGGCCATGGCCGCCAGCTCCTGTCGTTCCCCGATCCCGAGGCGATGGCGGCGCGCGTGGTCGCGGAGAAGCTGTCGGTGCGCGACCTCGAGAAGCTCGCCGCCGGCGAGCGCTTGAAGAAGTCGTCGGGCGGCGGGAAGGCCGCGGCGAGCGTGACCAAGAGCGCCGATACAAGGGCGCTGGAGAAGCGCATCGAGGAGGCGCTCGGGCTCAAGGCGTCCCTCACCCAGCGCGGCGGCGAGAAGACCGTGCACCCTGGCGCTCAGCGTCGCCGACACCGGCATCGGCATGACGGCCGAGCAGCAGGCGCGGCTGTTCAAGCCGTTCTCGCAGGCCGACAGCTCGACCACCCGGCGCTACGGCGGCACCGGGCTCGGCCTCTCGATCGTGCGGCGGCTGGCCGAGCTGATGGGCGGGACGGCGACGCTCGCGAGCCTGCCGGGCGGCGGCGATCTCGGCGACCAGCCTGACGCCGGCCTCGCGGAAGCGGCCGAGCACCCGGGCGACCGATCTCTCGTTGCCGCCGAACATGCCCTCGACCACCGAGCGGTCGATCGCGTGGCGCGGCGCTGCCGCCTGGCCGCGCACCCAGCGCGCCATCGCCTCGCGCAGGCGCTCCAGGGTGAGCGGCTTGGTGAGATAGTCGTCCATGCCCGCTTCGAGGCAGCGCTCGGCTTCGCCCTTCAGCGCGTTGGCGGTCAGCGCCATGATCGGCGTGCGCGGCCGGTCGAGCGCGCTTTCCTCGGCGCGCATCTGGCGGGTCAATTCGAAGCCGTCCATGTCGGGCATGTGGATGTCGGTCAGCACCAGCGCGTGGCCGCGCTCGCGCCACAGGGTCAACGCCTCGATGCCGTTGGTCGCGGTGTCGAGCACGATGCCGAGGATCTCGAACTGGCCGACCAGCACCTCGAGATTGACCTCCGAATCGTCGACCGCCAGCACGCGCCGGCCGTCGGCCGCGAGCGGCGCAGGTTCGGGCTCGGCGGCGGCGGTGGCGGTCGGGGCCTCGCCGTGCCGCACCGTGACCGTCACCGTGAAGGTCGAGCCGCCGCCCGGCAGGCTCTCGAGCGTCGCCGTGCCGCCCATCAGCTCGGCCAGCCGCCGCACGATCGAGAGGCCGAGCCCGGTGCCGCCGTAGCGCCGGGTGGTCGAGCTGTCGGCCTGCGAGAACGGCTTGAACAGCCGCGCCTGCTGCTCGGCCGTCATGCCGATGCCGGTGTCGGCGACGCTGAGCGCCAGGGTCACGGTCGCGGCGTCCTGCGCGACGGCGCGCGCGCGCACGGCGATGCTGCCGATATCGGTGAACTTCACCGCGTTGCCAATCAGGTTGGTCAGGATCTGGTGCAGCCGCGTGGCGTCGGCCAGCAGCGCGTCGGGCGTGCCGGGCTCGACCTCGATGGTGAGGGCGAGGCCCTTCCTCTCGACCTGCGTCGTCAGCATCTCGGCCGCTGCCTCGATCAGGCCGCGCAGCGAGCACGGCGCCTCCTCGAGCTCCATGCGGCCAGCCTCGATCTTGGAGAAGTCGAGCACGTCGTCGATGATGCGCATCAGCGCCGCCGCCGAGCTCCGGATCGTGCCGACCATGCGCTTCTCGCGCTCGCTCAGAGGCTCGCGCTCGAGCAGCTCGGCGGTGCCGACCACGCCGTTCATCGGCGTCCTGATCTCGTGGCTCATGGTCGCGAGAAATGTCGACTTGGACTGGTTAGCCGCCTCCGCCTCGTCCTGCGCCGATTTGGCGAGGTCGCGCTCGCGCCTGAGCTCGCGCTGGCGATGGCGCAGCTCGCTGATGTCGGTGAACAGCGACACGTAGCCGCCCGACTTGGTGCGCGCCGCGGTGAGCCGCGTCCAGGTCTGTGGCCCGTAGGGGAATTCGAGCGCCCCGTCGCCGCGCCGGTGCTGGTCGATGACCAGCCGAGCCATCCGCTCGGCCTCCTCCTCCTGCACCGGCCGGCCGACCATCTCGTACTGTGCCCGCATCGCCGCGCGCGCCGCGACCTCGAGCGTGGTGCCGGGGGTGACGATCTCGGGGATGTCGTGGTGGAGCGCGCGGTAGGCCGCGTTGCAGCGGATCAGCCGCTCGTTCTCGTCCCAGATGCCGACGCCGCCGTCCATGCTGGCCAGCGCGTCGTCGAGCAGGCTCTGCGCCGCCTCGGCCGTGGCGCGCGCCTGCTCGGCTGCCGCCTGCTGCTCCTTGAGCTGGGTGATGTCGCG
The DNA here is from genome assembly GCA_005884705.1 of Alphaproteobacteria bacterium. Classification (GTDB taxonomy): domain Bacteria; phylum Pseudomonadota; class Alphaproteobacteria; order Reyranellales; family Reyranellaceae; genus Reyranella. The sequence continues at coordinate 7,507 of VBAF01000171.1, read as the reverse complement.
ATAGATCGCCAGCATGCCGCCGTCGGGGATCGGCCGGAAGTTGAACTCGACGATCCGCCCGCTGGCGGTGCGCCGTTCGTAGCGCGTGCCGTCGGGATTGCGCATCAGCGCCACGCGGTCGGCGACCTTGGCCTCGACCTCCGCGTCGCTGGCGACCGGGCCGAAATCGCCGCGCCGCGCCTGCAGCCGCACCACGTCGAGGCCCGAGGCGCCCGGCCCCGCAATGTCGGCCTCGAGCTGCAGGAACTGGTTGACCTGGCGGTTGACGAAGCGGCAGCGGAAATCGCGGTCGAGCAGCAGCACGCCATCGATCATGTTGTCGAGCACGCGCTGCAGGGTCTCGCGCGTCTGCTCCGATTCGGTGCGCGCCGCCTTCGACCGCTCCTCCTGCTCGACGATCTCGGTGAGGTCGCGATGGATGGTGAGCACGCGGCCGTCGGCGAGCCGCCGGTAGGTGACCTCGACGGTGCGGCCGGTGATGGTGCGCCGCCGCTCGGGCGGCTGGTCGGCCAGGGTGAAGCGGCTGACGCGGCTCTGGATCCAGCCTTCGAGCCCGCCCGGCAGCGCGTCGAGCGGCCCGTAGTCGCCGCGCATCGCGCGATAATGGACGATCTCGGCGAAGGTCGGCAGCGTGGCGAGCAACCCGTCCGACATGTCGTGCAGCTTGGCCATCGCCGGGTTCTGGTAGACCCAGCGGCCGTCGGCTTCGTAGAGCAGCACGCCGTCGCTGAGGTTGTCGAACACCGACTGCAGCACCGCGCGGGCGCCGGTCGCCTCCTTCTCGCGGCGCTTGACCTCGGAGATGTCGACCAGGCTGACCACGGTGCTGCCGGCCTTGGTGCGCCGCGCCTGGCCGCGCACCCAGCGCTCGGGCCCGACCTTGTACTGGGCGACGTCGCCGTTGCTGCCGTGCAGCTCGACCGCGCGCTCGATGAACTCCTCCTCGCGGCCCGGCGGCGCGATCGGCTGCGGCAGCTTGTAAGCCGCGGCATGGGCGGCGGCGCGAAACGGCGTGCCCGGCGTGATCGCCTCCGGCACCTGCTGCATGTAGCCGGCGTAGGCGGCGTTGCACAGGATCAGCCGGTCGTCGGCATCCCACAGCGAGATCGCGATCGGCAGGCTCTCCAACGCGTCATGCAAGCTGTCTCGCGCGGCGCGCGCCTGGGCCTCGGCGGCGGCATGGGCGCGCGCCAGATCCTCGTTGGCGAGCGCCAGCGACACCTGCGCCCGCTGGCCGTGGACGTGTCCGGCATTCTGCATCAGCAGCGCCGTCAGGTAGACCAGCGCGCCGACGCCGATCGCCAGCGACAGCGGGTCGTCCGACGAAAATGCCGCCACCGCGAGCAGCGACAGGTTGATGCCGGCGAAGGCCAGGTAGCTCCGTGGCTCGTAGACGCGTCCCGGCGCCAGCGCCGCGGTGACCGCCAGGCACGCTGCGACCAGCATCCGGGGCCCGGCGTAGGGCAGGCCGAACAGCAGCAATCCGCCGCCGCCATAGGCGACGCCGCTGAGGGCTGCGTACAGGATGTAAAGCCGCCGCCAGCCCTCGTTCGAGCGCGCGTCAGGATCGCGACGATAGGCGACGGGCAGCCAGATGAAGCCCAGGACGGTGAGAAGGTGCAGGGCGGCCGGCGCCGCGATCATCCACCACGGCGCGATTTCCCAGTAGGCGAGCCCGAACACCGCCCAAAGGGTGAGGGAGACTAACCGCAGCGCCGTGTGGCCGCCGAACAGCCGCGCCGTGAGCACGCGCTCCACGCGCTCCGGGTCGGGCGGCGCAACGGGGAGGCTCGCTTCAACCATGCCGGCCATGGTCCCACAGATGCGGTTTCCGGCCAGTCACGTCGGACGGTCAATATGTTTCGTGGGTAACGCGGACGCCTTCATCGTAACCCACGAAACCAATCCGCGCGATCCGCGCAATAGGCGAGATATGTCTGATTGCTAATCTCCGTGCCGTCATACCCTCCCAAGCGCCGGCTTCACACCACCGGCGCTCCACGGTCCGGATCCTCCCAACACACTCCGGCCGTCAGACGGCGCCTTCGGGCGCCGTCTTTTTGTCAGCCTGCTCCTCCTCCGTTCGGTCTTGGGTTTATTGCGCGCGCTTGAGGTTATTGCGCACGCCGGGCAGGATGGGCCATGGCCACCAAGCTCAAGGACCCGCGTCCGCATGTCATCGTCGTGGAGGACGAACAGTTTCAACGGGAAACTCTCGTCGACTTCCTCGATGACAAGGGCTATCGCGCCACCGGCGTGGAGTCGGGCACTGCGTTGCGCCGGCTGGTCGAGAAGGATCCGCCGGCCCTGGTGCTGCTCGACCTGCGCCTGCCCGGCGGCGAGGACGGCTTCGCGCTCGCCCGCTATCTGCGCGAGCGCAGCAAGCGCATGGGCATCATCATGTTGACGGCGAGCGACGACACGTTCGACCAGGTGGTCGGGCTGGAGACCGGCGCCGACGACTACATCGCCAAGCCGTACGAGGGGCGCGCCCTGATCGCCCGCATGAAGGCGGTGCTGCGCCGCGCCGGCGGCGCCGCGGCGGCGACGCCCGGCGAGCGGATCCGCATGGGCAAGTGCCTGCTCGACCTTTCCGGCCGCCGCATGACGGCGCTCAGCGGCGAGGAAGTGCCGCTGCGCGCCGGCGAGTTCGAGTTGCTGAGGCTGTTCGCCGAGAATCCCAACCGGCCGCTCAGCCGCGACTGGCTGCTCGAGACCACCAGCCATCGCGAGATGGAGGCCTTCGACCGGGCGATCGACATCCGCATCCTGCGCATCCGCCGCAAGATCGAGACCGACCCGACGCGGCCGACCTCGATCCGCACGGTGCGCGGCGCCGGCTACATGTTCGTGCCGCCCGACGATTAGGGTCTTTCTGGCAGAGGTGGATTGGCTCTTTCCTCCCCATCGGAATGGGGAGGAAAGCTGTAACTGCTGATTCCGTCTCTATCGGAAAGACCCTAGACCGGGCGAGTGGCGGAACTTTCGCAAATCTCGGGCGTTCATCGCTTGGTACGGCCGGACTATGCGTTCGTCCGAGTGCGGGAGGCGGGCGAATGTCGAGTGAATCGCTCCACGAAAATGCCGAGGCGCTGGGCGCCGAGGTGATCGACACCCATCGGGCGATCGTGTCGCTGATGGAGGAGCTCGAGGCGGTCGACTGGTACAACCAGCGCGCCAAGGCCACCGCCAATCCCGATCTGCGCGCCATCCTCGAGCACAATCGCGACGAGGAGAAGGAGCACGCGGCGATGGTGCTCGAATGGCTGCGCCGCGGCGATGCCAAGCTCGCGCAGCATCTCAAGACCTTCCTGTTCAGCGACGGCCCGATCACCGAGATCGAGGCCGAAATGGTGTCCGGCGGCGGCGCCGAAGCGAGCGCGCCGGCGGCCGACGGCAGCCTCGGCATCGGCAGCCTGCGCGGCAGCGGAGCCCCGAAATGAACCACCTGTTCCGCGAAAAGGCGCCGATCACCGCGGCCGGCTGGGAAGAGATCGAGAAGGAGGCGCGCCGCACCCTGCGCGCGCTGCTGGCGGCGCGCCGGGTCGTCGACTTCAAGGGACCGATGGACTTCAAGGGCCCGATGGGCTGGGGCGCCTCCGACGTCGAGCTCGGCCGTGCCGATCCGATCGCCTCCCCGAGCAATGCCAAGGCCGTGCAGGCGCGGCTGCGCCGCATCCAGCCGCTGGTCGAGCTGCGCATCCCGTTCGACATGCCGCGCACCGAACTCGACGCGATCGACCGCGGCGCGCGCGATCCCGATCTCGACAACGTGACGGCAGCGGCACGCCTGATCGCCATCGCCGAAGACCGTTCGGCGTTCCACGGCTATGCCGCCGCACACATCACCGGCATCTGCGAAAAGCGCGCCGGCGTTGCCGTGCCGCTCGGTGCCAGCCACGCCGACTATCCGCTCGCGGTGGCGACGGCGCTGACCCGGCTGCGCGACGAAGGTGTCGAGGGACCGTTCGCCGTGGTGCTGAACGAGCAGCTCTACAAGGACCTCTCGTCGCGCACCGATTCGGGTTATCCGATCATCAGCCACGTCCAACGGCTGGTCGACGGCGACCTCGTCTGGGCGCCCGGCATCGACGGTGGCCTGGTGATCTCCCAGCGCGGCGGCGACTTCGAGCTGTCGGTCGGCCAGGACTTCTCGATCGGCTACCTCGAGCACGACACCGAGCGCGTGCGGCTCTACATCGAGGAGAGCTTCACCTTCCTGATCCTGACCGAGCAGGCGGCGATCCCGCTCACCACGGGGGGCAAGGCGAAGCCATGAGGCGCGCTGCTCGCGATTGAACGGTCGTCGACACGGAAGCTTCGTCTAGATCGAGGCGAGACGCTTGCGCATGTTGTCTTCGGTGTCGCCAGGCTCGCCGGGCGGCAGGAAGATGAAGTTGTCGACGTAGTCGTCATAGTCTGGCGACGGAGAAGTCTTCCAGCCGGCCGAGCCGGCCGCGATGAACATAATGGCCGCTATAGCCCAATCGGTCGAAGTACGCTTTGGCTCGTTCCAGGCCGCCGGGCGCCAACTTCTGGTCGATCTCGACGAGGAGGCGCGGCCGACAGCGGGCGATGGTCCCGGCCGCGCCGTCCAGCACCGCCTGTTGGTGGCCCTCGACGTCGATCTTGATGAAGCCGACGGTACCGGCGTAGACGTCGTCGAGCCGTGCCGTGCGCACCCTCAGCCGCCGGTGCGCGGGATAGGCGGCCGAGGCGGCGGCCGAAATCGTCGAGCAGCCCGACACCATCACGTCGCCGATCAGCGGCATGTAGAGCTCCGCCTCGCCGGCCCCGTCCGACAGGGCGATCGGCTCGATCGTCACGTCGCGCGGAAACTTGCGTCGCAACAGCTCGACGAATTCGGGGATCGGTTCAAAGCCAAGCACGCGGCGTGCATGGCGGCGCATGAAATGGATGTAGCCGCCGTAGTTCGTCCCGACATCGATCGCGTCCTGATCATTGCGGCAAAGAATCTCGACGAGATGCATCTCGACCTCGCCGAACTTCTTGAAGTAGCTGGCCTCGCGCCAATTCAGGGCGGCCTGGGGAAGCAGCGAGCGAAGCGCCTGCTTCGCGTTCCATTGCCGGGGCCTCTCGATCGCAGGTTGGATGGGCATGCTTTGCCTAAGCGATGTACAGCGCGTCGCCATGACTTCGGGCAAGTCCGTCGCCGATTTCTCGACGCTCCGATGTGCGATGGGGCCGGCGCCGTGGGTGGGGGATGTCCGCGTGAAGCGGGGCGGAAGCGCAGTTGGGACTCTATGTCCGGACGATCGCCGAGCGTAAGTCTCCCCAGTCGACTTACGACACGGACAATACAGTTTCACTTCTTTGCTCCGGGAGGAGGCCTTCGTCGGCGCGCAGGATGAGGCTCGCTGACCTGCGGCGAAGGCAAGAAGCGCTAACCGCTCGCGTCGGCGCTCGGCAGGATCCGGCCCGCATGGCCGGACAGGCTAGCCAAGCCCTCTCCGATTCCCCGTCAGACCGCCAAGTTGAAGGCGATCGAAATGCGTTCGGCGTCGCCGTGATAAGGCCGCACTTGATGGAAGACCCACGACGGGAACATCACCAACCGTCCGGCTTGCGGGCGAATGCGTTCGGTCGAACCCGCCGACAGGTGACCGGCCATGCGCAAATGCGGCGCGTTCATCAGCGGCACCGGTCCGCGCGGATCGAGGAACTCGAGCTCGCCGCCGAGCGAGGGGTCGGCCGCGATGCCGCCGTCATCGACATAGTAGGTCCCTGACCAGTAGGACCCGGGATGGGAATGGTACTCGTTGCCGTGGCCGCTGCGGTTGACGTTCGCCCACATGTTGCCGATCCAGGTCACCGCGAAGTGGCCGGGGTAAGGGCCCTTGCCGACAGTGCCTTCCTGGTCGGTGGTCAGGCGGTTGGCGACGTTGCGCCCATAGGCGAGCAGCTTGATCGCGGCTGGCCCGCCCCAGCGGTCCATGTCCCAGCTCGACTGCCAGCCGCCCATGTTGGACTTCTGCGTGCTGGGATGGGACGTCATCCGCTCCTTGATGACGCGGCGCAGCTCGACATTGAGCGCGGCTGCGTCGGGAACGTCGAACACGACGAGCGGCGTCGCAAACAAAGGCCTGACGTCAGGTGTGGTATTGGCTGCCATCTTCAACCCAAGAATGTCCACGATACGAGGAACGGCCAAGACTGCATCGAAGGCTGCTATCCGTCGACCGAGAAACTAGCCGCGTCCCGCACGCGCCAGGGAGAGGCAGAGGCGACGGGCGATCGTCTGGTCCGGGTAACCGGTCGACTTGCATTCGAGCTCGGCCTCGAGGATGCGCGTGAGCGCGTGGCCGAGCCGCGGCAGCGGCCAGCGGCGCAGATGGTTCTCGAAGCGCCGGCGCACCGGGCCGCCGCGCGGCAGGCCGCGCGCCTTGAAAATCGCCGCTTCGAGGTTGCCGCCCTTGGCGTGGCCCGAGACGAGATGGAGCTGGTCGGCGTGGCGCTGCAGGGCGCGCACGAGCTGCACGGCGTTGCCGCCCTCGGCGAACACCCGGTCGAGCGCGCGGTCGAGGGTGGCGAGATTGCCGTCGAAGGTGGCGCCGACCACGTCGTCGATCTCCATCGCCGAGCTGTCGCCCAGCACCGCCGCGGCGTCGGCCAGCGTGATGGTCTTGCTGGCGTCGTCGGCCTTGTAGAGCAGCAGCTTGTCGATCTCGCTGCGGCTCTGGCCGCGATCGCCGCCCAGCCGCTCGACGATCCAGCCGAGCGCGTCCGGCTCGACGGCGAAACCGGCGGCCCGCGTCGCGCCCTCGACCAGCCGCTCGAGATCCTCCTCGGTGTCGGCGTAGCAGGGTAGCGCTGCAAGGCAGGGCTCGGTCTCGGCGAGCGCCCGCAGGCTCGAGCGCGGCGTCAGGTTGCCGCCCTCCAGGATGATGAGGGCGTCGCCCGCGCCGGCCGCCACCAGGTTCTCGAGGGCCGCGGCCGATTCCTCGCCGGCCGGCCGCACCCGGACCACCCGCCGGCCGCCCATCAGCGACATCGCGCCGAACTCGTCGGCCAGCCGGGCCGGGTCGGCCTTCAGCGCATCGCCGGCGATATCGACCACGCGAAACGGGTCCTTGAGGTCCTCGCACACGGTGCGCGCAAGCTGCGCCGCCCGCTCGCCGATCAGGCCGTCGTCGTTGCCATGGACGACCACGCCGCGGATCCGGGAGTCCGGCTTCTTGAGGAAAGCGTCGACCTGGCGAGGCTCGATCTTCACGGCCGCTCTATAGCACCGCCCGCCGTGCTAAGACGAACCACGATGCGGCTCTGGCTTCTGGATCATTTCGGCCTGGCGCGGCCCTTCCGCTTCGAACGCACGCTCATGGCGGCGGTGGCGCTGGTCGTGCTGTTGGCGATGGCAATCCTGGCGTTCGCGCTGTGGCAGGCCGACGGGCTGAAGGCCGGCACGCAGCGCGCGACCTACTTCCTCTACCTGCTGGCACTGGTGCTGGGTGCGTTGGTGCTGCTGCGCCGGACGAGGCTGGCGATG
>VBAF01000170.1:4249-8961 GCA_005884705.1 Alphaproteobacteria bacterium | reverse complement strand
GGACCTGCAGGGGCCCAAGCTGCGGCTCGGCGCGATGGCCAAGGGACCGATCGAGCTGAAGAAGGGCCAGAAGTTGCGCTTCGACATGGAAGCCGCCGCCGGCACCGACAAGCGCGTGCCGCTGCCCCATCCGGAGATCTTCAAGGCGGCCAGGCCCGACGGGCTGCTGCTGATCGACGACGGCAAGGTGCGGCTGCGCATCGTCGGACATACCGAGGGCACGATCGACACCGTGGTCGAGGTGGCGGGCACGATCAGCGACCGCAAGGGCGTCAACCTGCCCAACCTCGTCGTGCCGCTGTCGCCGATGACGGCCAAGGACCGCAAGGACCTCGACTACGGCCTCGCGCTCGGCGTCGACTGGGTGGCGCTCTCCTTCGTGCAGCATGCCAACGACATCGCCGAGCTCAAGAAGCTGGTGGCGGGCCGCGCCGCCGTGATGGCCAAGCTCGAGAAGCCGGCCGCCATCGACCATCTCGACGAGATCATCGAGCAGAGCGACGGCATCATGGTGGCGCGCGGCGATCTCGGCGTGGAGATGCCGCCGGAAGCCGTACCGCCCCTGCAGAAGCGCATCCTCGCCGCCTGCCGCGTGCTCGGCCGGCCGGCGATCGTCGCCACTCAGATGCTGGAATCGATGGTGCACTCGCCGACGCCGACGCGCGCCGAGGCGTCGGACGTGGCGACCGCGGTCTACGACGGCACCGATGCGGTGATGCTGTCGGCCGAGTCGGCGTCGGGCGACTATCCGGTCGAGGCGGTCACCATCATGGACCGCATCCTGAAGAGCGTCGAAGCCGACCCGCTCTACCGCCGCCTGATGGATGCGAGCCGACGCGAGCCCGAGGCGACCACCGCCGACGCGATCAGCGCCGCCGCGCGGCAGTGCGCCCATACGCTGAGCGCCGCCGCGATCGTCACCTACACCAACACCGGCTCGACCACCTTGCGCGCCGCGCGCGAGCGGCCGGACGTGCGCATCCTCTGCCTGACGCCCAACCTCGACACCGCGCGCCGCATGACGCTGGCCTGGGGCGTCCATCCAGTGCGCACCGAGGACGCGCACAATTTTGGCGACATGGTGGCAAAAGCCACCCGGGTCGCGCGCCAGGAGAAGATCGCCAAGCCGGGCGAACGGCTGGTGATCACCGCCGGCGTGCCGTTCGGCACGCCCGGCGCGACCAACATCCTGAGGATCGCCTACGTCTGACCTGAAAAGTCCGGGGATGTTGGCCATGCTTGCCCCGTAGAATTTTCAGAAGCAGCCTGTGAGGCGATCGTGAACAGCCCCGACGACACGGCGAAAGCCGCTACCTACCGCCCCCGGCGGGCCGCCCTGAACTGGGTCGACTACCTGGTGATCGGCGCGACCGCGCTCACCTTTGCCGCCGTGGTTGCCGCCAATAACCCGCATGTGGCGCGCGCCCAGACCCACTCCACCCTCATTCCGGCCGCCGAGCTTCCCGCCCAGGTCAGCGCGCCCGGCGAGCTGCCGGGCATGATCAGGGCGCGGATCGGACTGGCGCTGGCCGCGCGCTAGCCCGCCGTCTACAAAGGGAGGGCACTTTCAGCCCTCCCCCCGCGTGCAAACCAACTTTACCCTCGCCCAACTCGCCGATCCGCCGACCGCGCGCTCCGAGCAGATTCTGCGCAAGTGCGTGCATTGCGGCTTCTGTACCGCCACGTGTCCCACCTTTGTTCTGCTGGGGGACGAGCGCGACAGCCCGCGCGGCCGCATCTACCTGATCAAGGCGATGCTGGAAGGCGGCCGCGCGCCGACCGAGCCCGAGGTGCGCCACGTCGACCGCTGCCTGTCGTGCCTCGCCTGCATGACCACCTGCCCGTCGGGCGTGAACTACATGCATCTGGTCGACCACGGCCGCCATCACATCGAGCAGACCTACCGGCGTGCCCTGCCTGACCGTTTCATGCGCCGCCTGCTCGGCCTGCTGATGCCGCGGCCGCAGCTGTTGCGCGGAGCGCTGGTGGTGGGCCGGCTGGCCAGGCCGCTCGCCGCCCTGCTGCCGAGCCGCAGCCCGGACCCGGGCGGCGCCACCTTCCTGCGCCGGCTGAAGGCGATGATCGAGGCCATCCCGGCCGTCGTGCCGCCGCCGTCGCCGGTCGACTGGCCGCAGACCTTTTCGGCGATCGGAAAGAAGGTGAGGCGCGTCGCGCTGATGCCGGGTTGCGGCCAGCAGGTGCTGGCGCCCGAGGTCAACGAGGCGACGGTGCGGCTGCTCACCCGTCACGGCGTCGAGGTGGTAAACGTCGCCGGATCGGGCTGCTGCGGCTCCGCGGTCCAGCATATCGGCGACAACGCGCAGGCGCTTTCACTCGCCAAGCGCAACATCGATGCCTGGCTTGCCGCCGACGTCGACGCCGTCGTGATCAATGCCTCGGGCTGCGGCACGACCGTGAAAGACTACGGCCATATGTTCGCCGACGATCCGCAGTGGCAGGACAAGGCCGCGCGCGTGGCCGGGCTCGCCCGCGACGTCAGCGAGCTGATGGCCGAGCTCGGTCTCGCCAAGGTGACACCGCATCCGCTCACCGTGGCCTATCATTCGGCCTGCTCCATGCAGCACGGCCAGAAGGTGGTCGAGCAGCCGAAGAAGCTTCTGCGCGATGCCGGCTTCGTGGTGAAGGACGTGCCCGAGGGCCACCTGTGCTGCGGCTGGGCGGGCACCTACCAGGTGCTGCAGCCCGAACTGTCGCGCCGCCTGCGCGACCGCAAGGTGGCCAACATCGAGAGCACCCGCCCCGACGTCATCGCCTCGGGCAACTTCGGCTGCGTCGGCAACATCGCGTCGGGCACCGGCATTCCGGTCGTGCACACCGTCGAACTGCTCGACTGGGCGACCGGCGGACCCAAGCCTGCCGCCCTGCCGTGACGGTCGTTCGGGCTTGCGCGGTGGCGCTGGTCGGGTTGATGCTCGCCACGACCGCCGGAGGCCAGACCGTGCTCGATACCCTGTTCGACAAGCTCCGGACCGCGACCGATCCCTCCGCCGTGCAGGTGCTCGAGCAGGGTATCTGGGAGCAGTGGACGATGGCGCCCGAGCCGGCGCATCGCCAGCTCATGCTGCGCGGCATCGCCGAGATGCAGCAGCAGGAGCTGCAGAACGCGGTCGTGACGTTCACCAAGCTGATCGAAACGGCGCCGCAGCTTTCCGAAGCCTGGAACAAGCGCGCGACGGTGCAGTGGCTGCTCGGCAACTTTCCCGCCTCGATCGCCGACATCTGCGAGACGGTGAGGCGCGAGCCGCGCCACTTCGGCGCCTATTCCGGTCTCGGCATGATCCGCGCGCAAATGGGCGAGCATGCCCGCGCTGCCGCCGCCTTCGAGCTGGCGAAGAAGTGGAATCCGCACATTGTCGGAATCGACGCCGAGATCGAGCGTCAGAAGGCGGAGGCCGGCGGCGAAGTCGCCGACGATCCGCTGGGTTGCGGGCAACGTACCGCGGGACGATAGTGCCGATCGCAGAGCGGAGGATGTTTTGATGGCGGGTCAAGAAGGTGGCGCCGGCGGGTGAGTTCACCGGGTTTGCCGGCGACAAGGTCGACACTTCAGGCGGCACGCTGATCCCCGGCATCATCGACTGCCACATCCATTCGCTGTCCGGTGCCGAGGGCAATCCGGGCGCGGCGCAGGACCGGCTGAGTCCGGCCCAGCTCACGGTGCGCGGCATGGAATTCATGCGCGCCACGCTCGAAGGCGGAGTCACCGCGGTGCGCGACTGCGGCGGCAAGGACTATATCGAATTCGCGATCCGCGACGCCTACAACCAGGGCCGCTTCCTCGGACCGACCATGCGCTGCGCCGGCCGCATGATCTGCATGACCGGCGGCCACGGCAACCGCACCGGCCGCGTCGCCGACGGCGCCGACGAGGTGGTCAAGGCGGTGCGCGAGCAGGTCCACGCCGGCTCCGACCTGATCAAGATCATGGCGACCGGCGGCGTGATGACCCCGGGCGTGAACCCCGAGGACGCGCACTACTCGGCCGAGGAGATGAAGGCCGGCATCAGCGAGGCGCATCGCTTCCACAAGTGCTGCGCCAGCCATGCCCAGGGCGCGGTCGGCATCCTGAACGCCGTGCGCGGCGGCATCGATTCGATCGAGCACGGCATCTTCATGACCGACGAGTGCATCGCCGAGATGAAGGAACGCGGCGTATGGCTGGTGCCGACGCTCGCCGCCGTGAAGAACATCCTGAAAGGCTACGACGACGGCGACCGCTCGATCCCCGACTACGTGATCGAGAAGGCGCGCCGCGTGTTCGACCGCCATATCGCCTCGATCAAGCTGTTCTACAAGGCGGGCGGCAAGATCGCGATGGGCACCGACGCCGGCACGCCGCACAACAGGCACGGCGAGAACGCGCGCGAGCTCGAGTTCATGTGCGAGATCGGCATCTCGCCCCGCGATTCGCTGTTCTTCTCGACCGCCAGCGCCGCCGACCTGATGCGCCTCTCCGAGGAGGGCCGCATCAAGGAAGGCAACGCCGCCGACTTCGTGCTGTGCGACGGCGATCCGCTGGCCGACATCAAGCGCGCCGCGCGCAAGGAGAACCACCGCCTGGTGGTCAAGCGCGGCCAGATCGCCAAGGACCGCCGCGCCGACTTTGCGTCAGCCGCCCAGCGGGTGGCGGCGGAGTAGCGGCGGAGGAGCGCCGCGGCGGGGGCGGCAGTGGACGACGGCTGGATCCTGCT
>VBAF01000170.1:3583-4042 GCA_005884705.1 Alphaproteobacteria bacterium | reverse complement strand
CCCCGACGCCGCAGCCGCAGCCGCAACCGCAGCCGGCGGCGATCGGCTGGGAACAGCGGCTCGGCGCGCGCGCCTTCATCTGGATCGGCGCGGTCACGCTTGCCCTGGCGGCGATCTTCCTGGTCCGCTACTCGATCGAGGAAGGCTGGCTCTCGCCCGAGGTCCGGGTGATCCTCGCCGCCCTGTTCGGCTTCGCGCTGATCGGCGGCGCCGAGAAGATGAGGACGCGCGACGATCGCGTGGCGCAGGCCCTGGCCGCCGCCGGCGTCGCTGCGCTCTACGGCGCGCTGTTCGCCGCGGTCGCGCTCTACGGCATGGTCTCCAAGCCGATGGCCGGCGTCGCCGCCGGTGCGCTGACGGCCTTCGCCATCGGTGTGTCGTTGCGCCACGGCATCTTCGTCGCCGCGCTGGCCTTCGTCGGCGGTTTCCTCAGCCCCGCCATCATCGGCAGCGAGACGC
>VBAF01000170.1:0-3546 GCA_005884705.1 Alphaproteobacteria bacterium | reverse complement strand
CGCTGGGGGTGATCCGTTACCGGGGATGGTGGCCGCTGGGCTGGGGCGTGCTCGCCGGCAGCATCGTTTGGACCGTGGTGTGGATGTTCGCCGAAGTGAGCGGCCTGGCATGGGTCGGGCTGTTCCTGGTTGCGATCGCCGGCCTGTTCGTCTGGACGACGTGGCGCCGCCTGTCCGAGCGGGACAATCCGCCGATCGACGTCGTTGCCCTGGTGTGGTCGGCCCTCGCGGCCACTGGTGTGCTGCTGGCGATCCTGGTCGTGCTCGACGAGGGCCGGCAGGCCGCCGGCTGGATCGCCTTGGGCTCGCACGGCATCGGCCTCTACCTCTTCGCGCGATGGACCCCGCGCTTCCAGTATGTCGCGGCGCTGGCGCCCGTGCTGTCGCTGGCGAGCCTGGCGCTGTGGTGGCTCGACGGCCATGTCGACGGGCTGGGCACGCTCACCATCGCCTTCGGCGCGCTCTACGCGCTCGGCGCCTTCGCCCTGATGTGGAATGCGGCGCGGCCGGGCTTTTGGGCGGCCCTGTCGGTCGCCGCCGCGCTGGCGCATTTCCTGTTCTGCTGGTGGACGCTGCGCACGGTCGAAACAGGCATGCCGTGGGGCCTGATCAGCATCGGGCTCGCGGCACCGTTCCTGGTCGGCGCCGAGCGCCTGGCGCACTGGCGCGAGCGCATGACCGGCGCCACCGAGGCGCTGGGCTTCCTGGCCGCCGGCGTGTCGTTCTTCATCGCCGCCGCCATCCCGCTCGAGCTCAGCCGTGAATGGATCACGGTCGCCTATGCAATCGAGCTCGCCGCGGTAGCCTATATCGCCAGCCGGCTCGATCTCGTCGCCATGCGCCAGATCTGCTGGCCGTTGCTCGTCGTAGTGATCGTGCGCTTCGTGCTCAATCCCGAGGTGTTGCACTACGGCCACGTCTTCTGGGGCTACGCGATCTCGATCGCGGCGTTTGTCATGGCGTCGCGCTTCCTCGCCGAGGATCGGCTGCGCCGCGCGGTCCAGGTCGGCGCCGCGCTGCTCACCTTCGTGATGCTGACCTTGGAGGTCCGCATCCTGTTCCGGCCGGAGTCCATGGATGCGCCCGAAGCTGCGTTCCTCGAGCGCGCGGTCTATGTCGTGGTGTGGGGCGCGTTCGCGCTGGCCGCCCTGTGGGTCGCCCGCCTGCGCCACGATCCGGTCGCGCTGTGGGCGTGGCGGCTGAGCGGCGTGCTCACGGTGGTGATGGTGCTTGCCGTGCAAGTTCTGGTCGCCAACCCGATCTTCGTGCACGCCGATGTCGGCGCCCTGCCGATCGCCAACGGCCTGCTGCTGGCCTATGCGGTGCCCGCGGTCATGGCCTTCATCGCGCGGCAGTGGACGGAGATCGAGCGCGATGCCGCGGTCAACTTCATCGCCGAGGCGACCGGCGCGATCCTGCTGTTCGTCTGGGTCTCGCTCGAAGTCCGGCATGCCTTCGATCCGGGCTTCGAGCGCCCCGGGCTCAATGCCGAAGGGCTGGAGCTCTACGCCTACTCGATCGTCTGGCTGCTGTTCGGCGTGGCGCTGCTCGCGGCAGGCTTCTGGCGCGATGTAGCCGCGCTTCGCCACGCCGGCATTGTGTTGGTCTGCCTGGTGGTGGCCAAGGTGTTCCTGATCGACATGGCCGGTGCTCGGACTGGGCTATGCCTATCGCCGCTTCGGATTGGAACCCAGGGACCAGAAGTAGCTCATGCTTTTTCGCGAGTTCGGCTTGGAGCTCGACGCGCTGCGCGCGCTGCAGCTCGAGCGCCTGAAACAGGCGCTGCGCCACGCCTACGACCATCAGGCGCCGTATCGTGCCAAGTGCGCCGCCGCCGACGTCCATCCCGACGATCTGCAGAGCCTGGACGACCTGCGGCGCTTTCCCTTCACCGAAAAGAGCGACCTGCGCGACGCCTATCCCTTCGGCATGCTCGCCATCCCGCGCGCCCGATGCGTGCGCCTCCACGCCTCGAGCGGGACGACGGGCCGGCCGACCGTGGTCGGCTACTCGGCGAAGGACATCGAGACCTGGTCCGAGCTGATGGCTCGTTCGCTCCATGCCGGCGGCGCGCGGCCGGGCGACATCATCCACAACGCCTATGGCTACGGCCTGTTCACCGGCGGGCTGGGCGCGCACTACGGCGCCGAGCGGCTCGGCTGCACGGTGGTGCCGATGTCGGGCGGCTTCGGCGAGCGGCAGGTCCAGCTGATCCGCGAGTTCGGCGCGCGGGTCGTGCTGATGACGCCGTCCTACATGCTGGCGATCGCCGACGAGTTCGAGCGCCAGGGCATCGACCCGCGCGACACCGCGATGCGCATCGGCATCTTCGGCGCCGAGCCGTGGACCGAGGGCATGCGCGCCGAAATCGAGCGGCGGGTGGGGATCGATGCGGTCGACATCTATGGCCTCAGCGAAGTGATGGGGCCGGGCGTCGCCTGCGAGTTCGTCGAGACCAAGGACGGGCCGACCATCTGGGAGGACCACTTCTATCCGGAGGTGGTCGATCCGGACTCGGGCGTGCCGCTGCCGGACGGCCAGCCGGGCGAGCTGGTGTTCACCTCGCTCACCAAGGAGGCGCTGCCGGTCATCCGCTACCGCACGCGCGACCTCACCCGCCTGCAGCCGGGCGCGCGCACCGCGATGCGGCGGATGGCCAAGATCACCGGCCGCAGCGACGACATGCTGATCGTGCGCGGCGTCAACCTGTTCCCGAGCCAGGTCGAGGAGCAGATCCTGCGCGACCCGGCGCTCAGCGGCCACTACGTGATCGAGCTCAGCCGCAGCGGCCCGATGGACGACCTGACGGTGCGGGTCGAGGCGCGGCTCGAGGCCGTGCATGAGGCGCGGACGACATCGGCCGCCGCGCTGGGCGAGCGGCTGAAGGGCCTGTGCGGCCTCAGCGCGACGATCGAGGTCGTCGAGCCGGGCAGCATCGAGCGCTCGATGGGCAAGGCGCGGCGGGTGATCGACCGCCGCCCGAAGGGTTAGTTACGAGGCGAGCTTGAGCCTCTCGGTCGTCTTCTCGATCTCCCGGCCCGACTCGATCATCGCCTTCTCGAGCTCGTAAAGCACCTGGAGGTTCATCCAGGTCTGCGCGCTCATGCCCAGCGCGCGCTCGAGACGCAGCGCGGTCTCAGCCGAGATGCCACGCTTGCCCCGGATGATGTTTCCAATCTGGACCTGAGACAGGCCGGATGCCTGCGCGAGGCGGTATTGAGAAACCCCCGATGGCTCCATGAACTCTTCGCGCAGGATGCGTCCGGGGTGAACCGGCTTGATCTTTCGACTCTTCATGACTGCCTCAATGGCAATTCCGCCGCCAGCCTGTTGCCCGGCGGCAGTGCCAAATCCTGGCTTGCCGCATAGACGATCTTGAGTTTGTCCTGCGCCCATTGCCATACTAATCAAATCGATTAGTACGGGCAACCCATTGGCTGAAGACCAGCCACTATCGAAAGGTCGGCGCGGCGATGCCGAACATGCGCCACGCCGCCTCGAGGTCCGGGACGATCGGGATCGCGTCGTGTCCTTCGCGCTCGCGAT
>VBAF01000267.1:5773-6180 GCA_005884705.1 Alphaproteobacteria bacterium | reverse complement strand
TTCGCGAACTTGCCGTGGTAGCCGGCTTCGTCCTTGGTCCACAGCGCCTTCATCGCCAGCACGTAGTCGCCCATCTGGTTGAAGCGGTCGGCGAACTGGACGCCATGATTGTTCATCTCGTCCTCGTTCCAGCCAGCGCCGATGCCGAACACGAAGCGGCCGCCCGAGAGCTGGTCGAGGCTGGCGATCGACTTGGCGCAGGCGATCGGCTCGTGCTGGGGCACCAGCAGGATGCCGGTGCCAACCTTGAGTTTTTTCGTGGCCGCCGCGGCGAACGAAAGCGCCACGAACGGGTCGTGGGTGTGCGAATAGCGCTTGGGCAGCTCGCCGCCGCCCGGATACGGCGAGCGCCGGCTGACCGGGATATGCGTGTGCTCGCATACGAACAGCGACTCGAAGCCGCGCGC
>VBAF01000267.1:0-5755 GCA_005884705.1 Alphaproteobacteria bacterium | reverse complement strand
CCTTGGCGAGCTCGGCGATGTTGATGCCGTAGTCGGTCGGAAAATAGAAAACGCCCACTTCCATGGTCTTCACTCCCTATTTCTTGGGCGCTTCGACGTGCCCGCCGAAGCCGAGTCGCATCGCCGACAACACCTTCTCGGCGAAGGTATGCTGCTGGCGCGAGCGGAAGCGCACGAACAGCGAGGCCGCCAGCACGTCAGCCGGCACCGCCTCCTCGATCGCCGCCTCGATCGTCCAGCGGCCTTCGCCCGAATCCTCGACACTGCCGGAGAAGGCTTCGAGCTTGCCGTCCTTGGCCAGCGCCGAGGCGGTGAGATCGAGCAGCCACGAGGTCACCACGCTGCCGCGCCGCCACACCTCGGCGATGTCGGCGAGGTTGAGGTCGAAACGCTCGTCAGCCGGCAGCTTGTCCGAGGCGCGGTTCTTCATGATGTCGAAGCCCTCGGCGAAGGCCTGCATCATGCCGTACTCGATGCCGTTATGGATCATCTTCACGAAATGGCCGGCGCCGGCCGGACCGGCATGGATGTAGCCGCGCTCGGCCCGCGCATCGAGCTTGTCGCGGTGTTCGGTGCGCTCGATCGTGCCGGGGCCCGGCGCCAGGGCCGAAAAGATCGGATCGAGCCGAGACACCGTCTCGCTGTCGCCGCCGATCATCAGGCAATAGCCGCGCTGCAAACCCCATACGCCGCCCGAGGTGCCGACATCGAGATAGTGGATGCCCTTCGGTTTCAGCTCGCGGGCGCGGCGGACGTCGTCCTTGAACATGGTGTTGCCGCCGTCGATGATCGTGTCGCCCGCCTTCATCATGCCGGCAAGCTGGCCGATCGTGTCCTCGGTGATCTTGCCCGAGGGCAGCATGACCCAGACGGTGCGTTCGCTTTCGCCCAGCGCAGTCACAAGCTCGCTGAGCGAAGCAGCGGCCACCGCGCCGTCGCCGGTGAGCGCCTGCCCCGCCTTGGGATTGGCGTCGTAGACGACGCAGGAATGGCCGGCGCCCATCAGGCGCCGCACGATGTTGCCGCCCATGCGGCCGAGACCGATGACTCCGATTTTCATGGGCCTATGCTACACACAATCCAACGGAGGACTCTAGCCATGAAGCTCGGACGTTTGGGTGTCTGGTACTCGGCCGACAAGTGCAACGGCGCGCAGGTTGCGGACCTTGTGCGCGTCGTGGAGCGGAACGGCTACTCGGCCTACTGGTACCCCGAGGGCCGAGGTTACGAATCGATGGCACTCGCCAGCTACCTGCTGGCCAAAAGCGACAAGCTGATTGTCGGCAGCTCGATCGCCAACATCTACGCGCGCGAGCCCTATGCCGCCAAGCAGGGCATGCTGCTGCTCAACCAATTCTACGGCGACCGCTTCATCCTCGGGTTGGGCGTCAGCCACAGGCCGATGGTCGAGGGCGTGCGCGGGCTGAAATACGACAAGCCGATCGCCACCATGCGCGCCTACCTCGATGGCGTGCACAAGGATCTGCCGACCGGCACGGAAGCGCCGGTCGTGGTCGCCGCGCTCGGCCCCAAGATGCTGGAGCTGAGCGGCCAGAAGTCGATGGGCGCGGTTCCGTACAATGTCACGCCCAGGCACACCGCGATCGCCAAGAAGATCCTCGGCGCCAACAAGATCCTCGCGGTCGAGCAGAAGGTGACGATCGAGACTGACCCGGCCAAGGCCCGCGCGCTCGGCCGCAAGGAGCTGTCGCGCTACATGGTGCTGGAGAATTACCGCAACAACTGGCTGCGCGAGGGCTTCGGCGAGGCCGATCTGGCCAACGGCGGCAGCGACAAGTTCATCGACGCGATGTGCCTGTGGGGCGATGCCGACACGGTGCGCAAGGGCCTGCGCAAGCACTTCGAGGCGGGCGCCACCCATGTCTGCCTGCAGCCAGTGCATGAAGAGGGCAACATCGCCGCCCGCGACAAGATCATCGAGACGCTAGCGGACGTTTAGCCCAGCGGTGTCATCCCGAGCGTTCGGGTCGTAAGGGAGGAACAGTCACCATGGATTTCGGCATCGCGCTGCCGACGGCGGCGGACAATTGGAAGGTCGTGCAGCGCGCCGAGGCGCTGGGCTTCACGCATGCCTGGTTCTACGACACCCAGATGCTGAGCGCCGACTGCTTCGTGGCGATGGGCGCGGCAGCGGTGAACACCAAGAAAATCCGGCTCGGCACCGGCGTGCTGGTGCCGTCAAATCGCATCGCGCCGGTGACGGCCAATGCGCTGGCGACGTTGAACCAACTGGCACCGGGCCGCATCGACTTCGGTGTCGGCACCGGCTTCACCGCGCGGCGCGCGATGGGCTTCGCGGCGATCAAGGTCAAGGACATGGAGACCTACGTGCAGCAGGTCTATGGCCTGCTGCGCCGCGAGACGGTCGAGTTCGAGATGGAGGGGCAAACCAAGAAGATCCGCTTCCTCAATCCGGAGCTGCCGCTGTTCAACACCAGGGACCCGATCGCGCTGCACTTCTCGGCCTTCGGGCCGCGCACGCGGGCGCTGACGGCCAAGTTCAAGGCCGGCTGGATCGACTTCGTCGGCAAGGTCGAGAACGGCGTCAAGGAAGTGCAGGCGATGCAGGCCGCCTGGCGCGAGGCCGGGCATCCGATGTCGGACCTCTACACCACGGCCTTCGCGCTGGGCTGCGTGCTGCAGGATGGCGAGCCGGCCGACTCCGAGCGCGCCATGGCGCAGGCGGGGCCGCGCGCGGCGGTGATGCTGCACCGCGCCGCCGACGAGGCGCTGGTCGGGCTGAAACCCGGCGTCGCCATGCTGAGCACCCCTGAGATCGACGGCTATGTCGCGTTTGCGCGCGGCTTCAAGCCGGAGGATGCACGCTATCTCGAG
Organism: Alphaproteobacteria bacterium; assembly: GCA_005884705.1. Taxonomy (GTDB): domain Bacteria; phylum Pseudomonadota; class Alphaproteobacteria; order Reyranellales; family Reyranellaceae; genus Reyranella. Next base: position 2,899 of record VBAF01000267.1, on the reverse strand, counting down.
AACCATCGCGGGCACCTGATGTTCGTGAAGCCCGAGGAGAAGAAGTTCGTCACGGCGAAGATGATCGCCGAGACCTCGTTCACCGCGACCGAAGGCGAGATCAAGAAACGCATCGAGGCGCTCAAGGCCGCGGGCTACAGCCAGTTCACCATCCAGCTCGTGCCCGGCCACGAGAAGGCGATCGAGGACTGGGGCCGCATTCGCCGGGCCTTTACGTGAACGCACTGTGTCATCCCGAGCGCAGCGAGGGATCTATCGTGCGGCCCATAGATCCCTCACTTCGTTCGGGATGACAGATGAAGCTCGGCATCTCCTTCAGCTTCCAGGCCCATCGCGGCCTGGGCGAGCCCTACGACAAGGCCTATCGCGAGGCCTTGGAACTCGCGGCCGAGGCGAGCCGCCTTGGCTATCACTCGATCTGGGCCAGTGAGCATCACGGCGAGCCCGACGGCTATTGCCCGTCGCCGGTCGTGGCGTGCGCCGCGCTCGCTGTCGCCGCACCCAACTGCCGGATCGGCCAGGCGGTCGCGCTGGCGCCGCTGCACGGCCATCCGATGCGCCTGGCCGAGGATTTGTCGGTGGTCGACAACCTCTCCGGCGGCCGCATCGAGATCGGCCTGGGGCAGGGCTATCGTCCGCCCGAGTTCGACCAGTTCGGCTGGAACTACGCCACCCGCACGCGGGCCTTCGAAGAGTCGCTCGACATCCTGGAGAAGGCTTGGACCGGCGACGCGTTCGACTACGAAGGCAAGATCTACAGCGTGAAGGGCGGCCTGCTCCGCCCGCCGCCGGTCAAGCCCGGCCGTCCGCCGCTCTGGATCGGCGCCGCCCATCCCAAGGCACGCGCCCGCGCTGTCCGCCGCCGCGCCGGCTTCCTGGTGGCGCCGCTGGCGGAGTGGGGCCTTGTCGAATACCAGTTCAAATCGTTCGACGACGAGGCGGCGCGGCAAGGCGCGGGCAAGCTGCCGCGCGCGGTGATGCGCGAGATCCTGGTTGGCGATTCGCCGGCCGACGCGATCAAGCGGCATCAACCCTTCATCGACGAGGTCTACCGCGTGCAGTACAAGCCCGAGCGGATCGGCCTCACCTACATCGACAAGGAAACGAAGGAGCGCAAACCGCTCACCTCGGACCATCCGCATTTCATGTCCGATGACTTCATGCAGGAGCGGTGGCTGCTCGGCACGCCGGAGGACATCGCCGCGAAGCTGGCCAGATGGCAGCCGCGGCTCGGCATGGACCATTTGATCTTCACGCCGCATCCGCCCGGCATGCCCTTGCGCCAGTCGGTCGATGAGATCGGGCTGATCGCCAAGGCGCTTATTTCACCTTCGGCATGACCTCTTCGGCGAAGAGCTGCATCTGGTCGAGCAACTCCGGCACGGAGTTGGCGGCGAAGTAGAGGCCGAGCAGATGGGTGACGCCGGCTTCCTTGAAGGCCAGTGCCTTGTCGATCACCTCGGCCGGCGTGCCGATCAGGTTGATCTCCTCGTGCGTCGCCGTGCCCTGGCCCTTCAGCGTCGACTTCGACAGCGAGACCAGGTGCTTGTTCATCTGGCTCTTGCGGAAGCTCTCGATCGCCGCCTCGTGCGTCTTGCCGAGATGGACGACGAATTGCGGGCAGACCTCGATGGTCTTCCAGTCGCGGCCGGCCTTCTCCGCCTGCTCGCGCAAGGATTTGACGCCGGCCCGCACGCGATCGATGTGCATGCCGGCTGGCAGCCAGCCGTCGCCCCATTTCACCGCACGCGTGATGTTGTTGGCGTGATTGCCGCTGACATAGATCGACAGCTTTTTCTGCAACGGCTTGGGGAAGAGCTCGACGTCCTTGAACTTGTAGTACTGGCCGTCAAACGAGGCGACGCGCTGGCTGAACAGCAGGTTCAGCGCCTGCAAGCCCTCGTCGACGATGTCGCCGCGGTCGATCCTGGCGTCGGGCTGCAGCGCTTTGAACTCCTCGCGATAGGCGCCGATGCCGATGCCGAGCTCGAGCCGGCCTTTGCCAAAATGGTCGAGGGTGCAGATCTGCTTGGCCGCGACGACAATGTCGTGCCGCATCGGCAGTACCAGGATGCCGGTGCCGACCTTGATCGTCTTGGTCTCAGACAGCACGAAAGCATAGGTGACCAGCGGCTCCCAGAAGCGCGGCGGCACCGGGAACTCGGCGCGCACGTAGTTCTGGGTCGTCATGTGGTCGTTGCCCCACACCGAGTCGTAGCCGAACTTTTCGGCGGCCTGGGCGATCCGGATCACGTTCTCCGGATCGGAGAACGGGATCGGATAGGTGAGGCCCTCCATTCCGGTGGGCAAGCCGGCACTCACGCGCATCGTCTCTCTCCCCATGCCTTGTCGTCCTGAGGCGAAGCCGAAGGACCTAGGGCTTCAACAGCGTGGTGTTGCGGCGCTAGGTCCTTCGCTTCGCTCAGGACGACAGGACTATTCCGCCGCGACAGCGCGCAGCTTTGCCGTCTCGCCGTCATCGACGGAGCCGTCGTCGTTGACCGCCACACCGTAGTCGCGTCGCGCTGCGTCGGGCGAGATGAAGCCCTGGCGCACGTCGTCGGCCACCGCCGCGACCGCGCGCCGGCGCGGGTTGCCGAGCCCGAGCTTCTTGCCCGATTCGAGCGCCACGCGGCCGGCCATGCCGTTGCGGCCGCCGTCGCGGCCACGCGGCGGATGGTCGATGCGGTCGTAGTAGGCGGCGATCGCGAACGGCGCGTCGTCGAGCGTGCCCACTTCCATGATCTGTCCCAGGCCGCCGCGGAACTCGCCGGCGCCGCCCGAATCCTGGCGATATTCCTTCTTCCAGATGACGACCGGCGAGATCGTCTCGTTGACCTCGACCGGCACGTTGCGCACCCCGCTGGGGAAGGCGGTGGCCGACAGGCCGTCGCGGCCC
>VBAF01000266.1 GCA_005884705.1 Alphaproteobacteria bacterium | reverse complement strand
TCGCCATGGCAAGGTCCATCCGGTGGTGCGCGAGGCGCTGGCGCGCGGGCTGAAGACCGACGTCGGACACGGCTCACATTTCTCCTTCAAAATGGCGCGCCTGGTGCTCGACGCGGGCCTTGTACCCGACACGCTTGGTGCTGACATGCACGGCTACAACACGACCATTCCCAAGCCGCGCGGTACGCCCGAGACGCATCCCGACGAGGAAGAGATGCATATGTTCGCGGGCTCGCAGAATTTCTCGCTGACCTCAGCCATGACCAGCATGCTGGCGCTTGGATTGAAGCTCGAGCAGGTCGTTCCGATGGTGACCAGCAAGTGCGCCGCCATGCTCGGCATGACGGACGAGATCGGCACGCTGAAGCCCGGCGTCGACGCCGACGTCTCGGTGGTGGCGGACGAGGTTGGCCGGTTCCTGCTGCAGGACAATGAGGACACGCAGGTCGTGGCCGACCATTTCATCCGTCCTGTCTTCTGTCTGCGCGCCGGCAAGCGCTTCGACGCCGACGCCGTGATCCTGCCCAAGCCGCTTCTTGCAGACGCCGCATGACGGCTGAGCAGGGAGGCCTTGGCGTCGGGGCGTCGCTTCGGCGCAAGGAAGATGCGCGTTTCCTCCATGGACGCGGCCGCTTTGTCGGAGACATCACCCGGCCGGGCATGCTCGAGGTGGCTTTCCTGCGCAGCCCCGTCGCGCATGCGAAGCTGCGCTCCGTGACCAAGCCCGCCGGCGCCGAGAAGAGCGTGTTCACGCTTGCTGATCTGCCGGGAGTGCAAACGATCCGCGCCAACTCGGCACTTCCGGGCTTCCGCGTCTCCGAGCAGCCTGCGCTGGCCAAGGGCAAGTTGCGTCACGTCGGCGAGGCGATCGCGGCGTGTGTTGCCGAGACTCGCGCCGAAGCCGAGGATCTCGCAGGGGCCTGCGTGCTCGACTACGAGGCCTTGCCCGCCGTCCACGACATGCTGGCCGCTCCGCTGCCCACGTCACCGCTGGTGCACGAAGCTTGGTCGATGAACGCCTTCCTCGAGACGCGGCGCGACGACGATGTGTCCGGCCTCGACGCCATCGCGGTGGCAAAGGTGACGCGGACGCTGCGCACGTCGCGCCAATGCATGGCGCCGATCGAGGGCAGGGGCGTGCTCGCCGAATGGGATCCGCGGCTCGAGCAGATGATCGTCACGACTTCGACCCAGATGCCGCACGTCACCAAGACCGGTCTTGCCGACTGCCTCGGTCTCGACGAGGGCCAAGTGCGCATCGTATCGCCGGATGTCGGTGGCGGGTTCGGCTACAAGGGCATCCTGCTGCCGGAGGAGATCGTCTGTGCGAGCCTCGCCATGCAGCTTGGCCGGCCGGTGCGCTGGCTGGAGGACCGCTACGAGCAACTCACCGCCAGCGCCAATTGCCGCGAGCATCATTATGTGATCACGGCCTGGGCCGACCGGGAGGGCAAGCTGCTCGGCGTGGAATGCGAAGCCACGGTCGATGCCGGCGCCTACTCTTCCTATCCGTTCGGTGCGTGCCTGGAAGCCGCACAGGTCGGCTCGATCCTGCCGGGACCTTACATATTGCCGCTTCTGCGCTGCCACACGATCTCGGCCTGTACCAACAAGCCGCCGATCCTGCCCTATCGCGGCGTTGCGCGGACGGGCGTGTGTTACGCCATGGAGACCACGCTCGACGCCCTTGCTCGCAAGCTCGGCATCTCGGCCGAGGCGATACGGCTCGCCAATCTTGTGCCGCCCAACGCGATGCCTTATCGCAACCTGGTAGGCAAGGTGTTCGACAGTGGCGACTACCCCGAATCGCTGCGCCGGGCGGTGGCCGCATTCGACCTCGATACTATCCGCGCCCGGCAAGCCAGGGGCGAGGTGGTGGGTTTTGGCCTCGCCACGTTCTGCGAGCAGGGCGCCCACGGCACGTCGGTCTATCACGCCTGGGGTATTCCCTTCGTGCCGGGCTTCGAACAAGCGCATGTGCGGCTCAGCCCAGACGGCGTTCTGGAAGTGCGCGTGGGCGTGCACAGCCACGGCCAGGGCATGGAGACGACGCTGGCGCAGGTCGCACACGAGATCCTCGGTGTCCACCCTGACAAGGTTCGTGTGGTTCACGGTGACACCGCGCTCACGCCCTATTCGACGGGCACGTGGGGCAGCCGGGCGATGGTGATGGCAGGCGGCGCCGTGGCGGAAGCCTGTCGCCAGCTTGCCGAGCGCGTTGGCGCGATCGGCGCTGCGCTGCTGCAAGTAGCGGCAACTGATGTCGAGGTCATCGGCGGCATGGTGCGGCGCCGCGACAATGATGGCGCGGTCAGCATCGCCGATGTCGCGCGCACCTGGTATCGCGCGCCTCAAAACCTGCCGCCCGGTGTCAACAAGGGTGGCCTGGAGGTAACGGCCGGTTACCGGCCCGATCCCGACACAGGCACGCACTCCTATGCCTGCCACGCTGCCGTGGTGCGGGTCGACACGGAGACCGGCGCCGTCGTGATCGAGGACTATTTGATTGTCGAGGACGGCGGAAAATTGGTGAACCCCATGATCGTCGACGGGCAGGTGCTGGGCGGCTTGGCTCAAGGCATCGGCACCGCACTTTATGAGGAGATGCCGTACGACGCCGCGGGCCAGCCGCTGGCCGCCACCCTTGCCGATTACCTATTGCCCGGGACCAGCGACGTCCCCGATGTTCGGCTCGACCATATGGAAACCCTCAGCCCTTGGACGACCTTCGGCCAGAAGGGCATCGGCGAGAGTGGAGCGATCGGTCCGCCGGGCGCCATCGTCAACGCAATCAACGACGCGCTGGCGCCGCTCGGCGCGGAGGTGACCGATCTGCCGGCAAGTCCGCCGCGCGTGCTGGCAGCGATCCAGGCAGCGCAGGCCGCACGGCGATGAAACCCGCTTCCTTCTCTTATGTCCGGCCGAACAGTTGGCCGGAAGCCCTGAAGCTTGTCGCCGCCGGCGCGCGGCCGGGCGCCGGCACTCAATCGCTGGGGCCATTGTTGAATCTGCGCCTGGCGCAGCCCGACACGATCGCCGACCTGCGCCATCTGCCGGACTACGCCGGCGTTGCGGTCGAGGGCGGGGTCGTGCGCATCGGTGCCGGCACGACGCACGCGGCGATCGAGGACGGTGCGGTGCCGGGCCGCGTCGGCGAGATCATGGCCGGCGTCGCGCGCGGCATCGCCTATCGTCCGGTGCGCAATCGCGGCACGATCGGCGGCAGCCTGGCGCATGCGGATCCCGCAGCCGACTGGGTTGCGGTGTTGCCGGCTCTCGGCGGCGCCGCGGTCGCCCTTGGTCCCCGAGGCGAGCGGCGTATTGCATCTGCGGGGTTCGTCAAAGGCATCTTCGAAACCGAGCTCGCGGCCGACGAGCTGTTGCGTGCGGTAGAGGTACCCGTGCTGCCCGCCGAAGCGCGCTGGGGGCACTGGAAGTTCTGCCGGAAGGTGGGCGAATTCTCCAAGGCCACGGCCTGCTTCCTTGCATTGCCCGGAAAGGCACCGCGCGCCGTACTGGCCGCGTTGGACTGGCCGCCGCTGGTGATCGAGGACGCGTCGATGCTGGCGAAGGACCCTGTCGCGGAAGCGGCCCGCATCGTGACTGCCTTCCCGGAACTTGGCGCCTGGCGTCGGGCCCTGGCTGAGACGGCGTTGCGCCGTGCCGTCGAGCGGGCGGGCGGCGCTTGAAGAAGATCACTATCTCGCTCACCGTGAACGGCGAGCCGAGGCAGGTGCTGGCCGAGCCGCGCGAGCAGCTCGTCGACCTGCTGCGCCGCGAGTTGATGCTGACCGGCACGCACGTCGGCTGTGAGCATGGCGTGTGCGGAGCCTGCACCGTCGAGATCGACGGCGCGCCGGCACGCTCCTGCATCTCCCACGCTGGCAGCTGCGATGGCGCTTCCGTCCGGACCATCGAAGGTTTCGGCGAGGACGCGGTGATGGCCGATTTGCGAGAGGCTTTTTCGCACGAGCATGCCTTGCAGTGTGGCTATTGCACGCCGGGCATGCTGGTGGTTGCGCGCGATGTCGTGCTGCGGCTTCCTGAAGCGGACGAGGCGCGGGTACGCGAGGAGATGGCCGGGAATTTGTGTCGTTGTACGGGATATCGCGGCATCGTGCGTGCTGTGCTGCGTGTTCTGGCTGCCCGGCGGCTCCACGCGTAGCCAAGCGCTGTTCCTTCGGTCGCTACGCCGCGTCCGCCCACGAGCGTCCATCAGATCACGCGGTCGCTGCCGCCGAAAGCGGCCTACCTTATCGAATTTGGAGCCGAATTGTGCGGCGCATGGTTGTTTTGTACGCAGATAGGCCCGTGAAACGGGCGTCGTTCGCGACGCATCCGTGCTCGGAGCGGCATTCGCGGCTTCGCTGGCGGACAGGGCGGGATTCGAACCCGCGGTGGCTGTTACACCACGCACGCTTTCCAAGCGTGTGCCTTAAACCACTCGGCCACCTGTCCTCAGCGATTCCGAGGCGCGGTCGGCCGCCGTTATAGCGCGGCCCAGCCTGGGGGCAACGCCATCTTCCCCCCGCGCCGTCGCATGGGCTACCCTGCCGGCCGGTGGGATATTGGGGAGTCGTGATGGTCCTGTTTCGGGCCTTGGGATGGGCTCTGCTCGCGCTGGCCGTGGGCGCGATCGTCTATGATTGCCTGAGCTGGTGGTCGGACGGCGCCTTTCGCCTGCTGGCCCTGGGCGACCTGTGGTCGCGGCTCGATCTCGCCTCGCTGAACGCCCTGCAGCGGGACGTCTCGGGTGCGGTCTGGACCCAGCTGTTGCTGCCGGTCCTCAGGCTTCCCGCGCTGGCCGCCTTTATGATCGCCGGCGTCATCTTCCTCTGGCTCGGTCGGCGCATCGGCAGCCGGGCCGAGCCCAGCTTCCTGGGCGGCGCCCGCCCGCGCCGCCGCCGGAGTCGCGGATTGTCCTGACCTGCGGTCCGTGAAACCATCGGGTCAACCAAGACCCGGAGGAGGCACCATGGACGTAGGGATGATGATGGTCTTCGCCAGCTACGGCTGGGAGGACTGCTCAGACGATCGCGTCTGGAAGGAAGAGATCCGGCTCGCCCGCCTCGCCGCCGATTCGGGCTTCGACTGCCTGTGGTCGGCCGAGCACCATTTCAACGACTATTCCTTCGTGCCCGACAACATCCAGCTGATGAGCTACCTGACGGCGCGCCATCCGCACATGGATGTCGGCACCGCGGCCGTCATCCTGCCCTGGCACGATCCGCTGCGGGTCGCCGAGAACGCTGCCGTCCTCGATCTGCTGAGCGGCGGCAAGTTCCGCTTCGGCATGGGCCGCGGCCTCGCCCGCCGCGAGTTCGCCGTGTTCCGCCAGAACATGGACGAATCGCGCGGCCGCTTCGACGAGGCCGCCCCCATGATCGTCAAGGCGCTCAAGACCGGCGTGATGGAGGGCGAGGGCAAGTACTACAAGCAGCCGCGCACCGAGATCCGGCCGCGGCCGCAGCATTCCTTCGACGGCCGCATCTACGCCGTGGCCTCGAGCGAGGATTCCAGCCAAGCTCGGCGCCCACATGGTGATGTTCGCCGACCGGCCGTGGGAGATGCGGGCGCCCAACATCGAGCGCGGCCGCGCGCTGCATCGCCAGTATCACGGCACCGAGCCGCCCACCGTCATGCTGACCGAATTCTGCGTCTGCGGCGCCAACACCACCGGGCTGGAGGACGAGGCGCGCCGCTACCAGGGCAAGTTCGTCGAGAGCAACTTCCACCACTACGAGTTCCTCGGCGAGCATTTCAAGACGGTGAAGGGCTACGACTCCTACCAGCAGAAGGCCGACCTGGCCCGCAAGGGCGGCGGGCTGGAGGGCGCGATCACGGGCTTCATGCAGGCCGCGTCGTGGGGCACGCCCGACAAGATCCTGCGCGGGCTCGAGGCGCGGCGGAAGCTCCTGGGCGACTTCGAGATGAACGTCGCCTTCCGCTT
>VBAF01000265.1 GCA_005884705.1 Alphaproteobacteria bacterium | reverse complement strand
CTCCGCGGCGATGACATCGGCGACGATCTCGCGCTGGCGGCCGATCACCCCCGGCACGGCGTGCTTCAGGATGCCGGCCTTCTCGCCCGCGATGCCTTCCAGCTTGTCGCCGAGGAAGCCGGTGTGGTCGAAGCCGATCGGCGTGATCGCCGACAGCGCCGGCTCGATCACGTTGGTAGCGTCATAACGGCCGCCCATGCCGACCTCGATCACCGTGAGGTCTGCCGGCACGCGCGAGAAGGCGAGATAGGCCGCCGCGGTGGTGATCTCGAAGAAGGTGATCGGCTGCTCGGCGTTGGCCTCCTCGCATTCGGTCAGGATCGCGTCGAGCGCGCCGTCCTCGATGATGCGGCCGGCGACCCGGATGCGCTCGTTGAAGCGCACCAGATGCGGCGACGTATAGACGTGCACCCTATAGCCCGCCGCCTCCGCCATGGCGCGCAGATACGCCACCAGCGAGCCTTTGCCGTTGGTGCCGGCGACATGGACGATCGGCGGCAGCTTGCGTTCGGGATGGTCAAGGGCCGCGAGCAGGCGCTCGATGCGCTCCAGTCCGAGGTCGATCGACCTCGGATGCAGGCGCATGACGCGCTCGAGCAGCGGATCGATCACGTGTTGGCGGTGGCGTTGGCGACGACCAGCGGATCCATCAGCAGCGACACCATGCGGATCAGCGTCTCGCGCAGCTTGTGGCGGTGCACCACGGCATCGACCATGCCGTGCTCCAGCAGATACTCCGAGCGCTGGAAGCCTTCGGGCAGTTCCTGGCGGATGGTGTCCTGGATCACGCGCGGGCCGGCGAAGCCGATGATGGCGTCGGGCTCGGCGAGATGGATGTCGCCCAGCATGGCGAACGACGCCGACACGCCGCCGGTCGTCGGATCGGTCAGCACGACGATGTAAGGCAGTCCCGCCTCCTTGACCCGGCGCACGGCGATGGTGGTGCGGGTAAGCTGCATCAGCGACAGGATGCCCTCCTGCATGCGCGCGCCGCCGGAGGCCGAGAACACGATCAGCGGCGCCTTGCGCGCGACGGCAAGCTCGGACGCCATCACCAGCCCCTCGCCCACCGCGGTGCCCATCGAGCCGCCCATGAAGCCGAAGTCGAGCGCGGCGAGCACCGTCATGCGGTTGCCCATCAGGCCGCTGGCCACGGTCAGCGCATCGGTCGCGCCCTCGGCCTTGGCCTGCGCCTTCTTGAGCCGCGCGTCATAGCGCTCGGTGTCGCGGAACTTCAGCGGATCGGCCGGCACCCGTGGCAGCGGATGCAGCTCGTACTTGCCCTCGTCGAACAGATACGGCAGCCGCTTGAGCGGCCGGATGCGCATGTGATGGCCGCAATGGGTGCAGACCTCCTGGTTCGCCTCCCAGTCGCGCATGAACAGCATCTGCTCGCACTTGGGACATTTCAGCCAGAGGGTCTCCGGCGTCTCCTTGCGGGCGACCAGCGCGCGCAGCTTGGGGCGGACGAAGTTGGTCAGCCAGTTCATGGGCGCGGTATCGCACGAAAGGTCGGCATGGCCAAGCTAACGCCAGAACACCCCGAACGGAGCCACGACATCCGTCGGTTTCTTCACTTCGCAGAACTGTTTCTTCGCCTTGTACTGGACGCACAGTTTCTGCGCCGCGTCGGGCTCGAGATCGGCGATGATCGCGGCCTGCTTGGTCACCTTGTTGATCGTGACCGGCAGGATGTACTCCTTGCCGAGCCGCGTGACGCCGAGCGTGGCGAGATCGGCCTGGCCGGTATCGTAGACGCGCCGCGCCGTCTTCCAATCACCGTAGGTGCCGAGCCAGGCCGCGTCGCCCGGCATGTCGTAGCGGATCATGCCGCACTCGCCCTGAGGCAGCACGGTCATCGGCGTGCCAGCCGTGTTGTGCATCTGCCAGACCTTGGGCCGGCTGCCGGCGGTCTTGAGCGTGAAGGCCTCGTCGAACAGGCGGATCAGGAACTCGTCGCGCAGGTCGGCGCGGCGGAAGCCGAGCGCGACCGCGATCAGCCGCCGGCCGTCGCGCACCGCACTGCCGACGATGTTGAAGCCGGAGGAGCAGATGAAGCCGGTCTTCAAGCCGTCGGCATAGGGTGCGTAGAGCTCGACGAACTTCACACCGCCCCTGATGTGCCGCGCACCGACATCGACCTGGTCGGCATGGAAGTAGCCGTAGTATTGGGGAAAGTCCTTCGCCAGCGCGACCGCCAGCACCGCAAGGTCGCGCGCCGTCGTGACCTGGCCAGCATTGGGCAGGCCGTGGGCGTTGACGAAATGGCTCGCCGTCATGCCGAGGCGACGCGCGGTGTCGTTCATGCGCTGGGCGAAGGCCGCCTCGGTGCCCGAGACCCTTTCGCCGAGCGCGACCGCCACGTCGTTCAGCGAGCGCACGACCAGGGCGGTGAGCGCGGTGTCGACAGTGATCGTGCCGCCGGCCGGCACGCCGAGATAGCCGGCATATTCCACACTGAGCGCGCTCTTGGACATGCTGACCGGGTCGCTGGTCTTGAGGCGGCCAGCTTTCAACTCCTCGAACACGACATACATCGTCATCAGCTTGGTGAGCGACGCCGGGTACCACGAGGTGCCGGCATCGCGCTGCATCAGGGCCTCGCCGCTCGCCGCATCGACCACGAGATAGGGTCCGGCCATGACCGGGCCGGAGGGCGAATTGACGGGGCCGATCTGGGCCGCGGCCGGCAGGGCGAACGCGGCTAGGAGCAGCGCCAGGCGGAGCGGAAAACGCGCTTTCATTTCCACCAATTCATGCCATTACATCGCAGCCATGCTCAAGGTCATGATCGCGCCCGTGACGCCGTTCCAGCAGAATTGCTCGATCGTCTGGGACTCCGACACGATGGAAGGCACCGCCGTCGATCCCGGCGGCGATTTCGAGCTCCTGAAGCAGACGATCGACGAGCAGGGCATCAAGGTCACCAAGGTGATGCTGACCCACGGCCATGTCGACCATGCCTCGGCCGCCGGCACCATGGCCGAGCACTATGGCGTGAAGATCGAGGGTCCGCACAAGGACGACCTGTTCCTGATCGAGCGCCTGCCCGAATCGGGCCGCAAGTACAATTTTCCCGCCTACAAGCCGTTCGTACCCGATCGCTGGCTGGAGAACGGCGACACGGTGAGCCTCGGCAGCCTCACGTTCGACGTCGTGCACTGCCCGGGCCACACGCCGGGCCATGTCGTGTTCGTGCACAAGCCGTCGCAGCTCGCCTTCGTCGGCGACGTGCTGTTCCGCGGCTCGATCGGCCGCACCGACTTCCCGCGCGGCAACCACGAGCAGCTTCTCTCGTCCATCCGCGAGCGACTCTGGCCACTCGGCAACGACATCCAGTTCGTGCCGGGCCACGGCCAGACCTCGACCTTCGGCTGGGAGCGCAAGACCAACCCCTTCGTCGCCGATCTGCTGTTCGACGACTGAGCCGTCACGCGCGCGCTTGGCGCGCGGCGCATTTCGATCAAAGAGAGGCGCCGAGGAAGGTGCGCACCGCGAGATGGCTGGCGGCCGGCGCGCGCGAATCATCATCGCCGTTCAGCACATGCGCAAGGCCGTGACGCAGCATGGTCTTGGTGAAGCGGCGCGGCTTGTTCTCGAGCTGGGCCAGTTCATCGGGCGTCCGCTCCGACGGCGCGCGCGCGAAGGCCTCGAGCTCGACCTCGGCCGCGGGATAGAGGCCGCACGCCATCGCACCCAGCGCATAGCTGAGGCACTCCTCCTCCCAGCGGTCGGGTTCGCGGTGCTGCTTGTCGAGAAGGTCGAGGGCGGCGCTGAAGGTGCGGGCGAGCCTGTAAAGGTGCTCGATGGACCGCTGCATCTCTTCCTCCTTGAACGCCAGCATCGGCCGGCATATGGGAGGCAAAGTGTGACCGCACAATGGCTTGCGTGCGCTTCTCACCCCTTGATCACAAGAAGATTTGGTTACGCCTTGCGCACGCTGCGCACACCCTCTGCGAGCGACTTCACGAAGCCGAGCACGCCGGCCACGAGATTGGGCTTCGGCTTGCCCGTGTCGTCGAGCGCGGCCTTCACTTGGTCGACGATCGCCGAGCCGACGACGACGGCATCGGCGTGACGCGCGACAATGGCCGCCTGGTCGGCCGTCTTGATGCCGAAGCCGACGCCGACCGGAAGTTTGGTATGGCGCTTGATGCGCTCGACATGCGCGCGCACGGTCTCTTCCGACGCCGATTTGGTGCCGGTGATGCCGAGCACCGAGACGAAGTAGACGAAGCCCGCGGAATATTTCAGCACCGCCGGCAGGCGCTTGTCGTCGGTCGTGGGCGCCGTCAGCAGCACCGTGTCGATGCCTGCCGCGGCGGCGTACGGTTTCACCGCATCGGCCTCCTCCGGCGGCAGGTCGACCAGGATGAAGCCGTCGACGCCTGCTGCGGCGGCTTCCTTGCAGAAGCGCTCCGGCCCGCGCTGGTAGACGAGATTGTAGTAGCCCATCAGCAGGATCGGCGTGTCGTTGTCGCCGGTTTCCGCACGGAAGCGCTTCACCATGTCGAGGGTCGCGTCGACGGTGATGCCGGCCTTGAGCGCGCGCTGGCCGGCGAGCTGCACCGAAGGTCCGTCGGCCATCGGATCGGTGAACGGCATGCCGAGCTCGATCAGGTCGGCGCCGGCCGCCGGAAGGCCCTTCAGGATCTGGTAGCCGAGCGTCGCGTCGGGATCGCCCGCGCTGACATAGGCCACCAGCCCCGCCCGCTTGTCGGCCTTGA
>VBAF01000264.1 GCA_005884705.1 Alphaproteobacteria bacterium | reverse complement strand
AGGTGCGGCGCACCAGGGTCATGGTGCCGTGCTGGATGATGGCGTCGTATTCGTTGCGCAGGCACATGCCGATGTCGAAGAACCCGGCATATTCCCAGTTGAGCATTTCCTTGAAGCGGTCACCGGTCCAGTCGCGATGGTCCTGCGGGCACTGTACGTAGGCGATCTTGGCGTCGTCGAAGTACGGCACGACGCCCTTCACCCAGTCCGGCCGCACCATGTAGTCGCTGTCGATCACGCCGATCACCTCGGCGTCGGGCGCGG
>VBAF01000263.1 GCA_005884705.1 Alphaproteobacteria bacterium | reverse complement strand
GTCGAAATGGAAGAACTTGAAGCGCTCGCCGAGCTGGGCGCAGTAGTCCTGCACCGGCCGCCAGACCGCGGGATCCTTGGTGTTGTTGTCGATGACGATCACTTCGAAGTCGGGATAGTCGAGTGCGGCCAGCGATTCGATGGTCTGGATCACCATCGCCGGCGGCTCGTTGCAGATCGCGAGATGGAGCGAGACCTTGGGCCAGCGCCGGCTCGCGGGCTGCCGCCCGATCATCTCGGCCGCCGGCAGCGCCTCGCGCACCCACCGCTGGCGCCAGATCGTCTCGACCAGCTCGAGGGCCTGGACCAGCGCCATGGCGAGGCTCAGCACCAGGAAGAAGGCGAGCAGGCCCCAACCCACCATCTCGCCGGTCGTCATGTAGGTGCCGGCCGCGACCGAAGCGCCGTAGGCCACCGCGCTGGTCGACAGCGCCGTCAGCGCGCAGAAGGCGAGCTGTCCCGGCATCCGCAGCGCCGGCCAATAGCGCAGGAACACCAGCATCAGCGGCAGCGCCGCGGCGAGCGACGCCACGGCATAGGCCCACCATTGGGGGAAGCTCTCGATCGGTCCGGTCCAGTCGAACTTCTGCTGGCGATCGGCGTCCCACAGGCCCCAGTAGCCGCCCGCCTTGCCTTCGAGGTCGTACGACTTCCACGGCTGGTCGATCGCCTCGACCACGAAGTACTGGATGTTCTGCGCCTTCAGCCACGCCACCATGTCGCGGATGTTCCTGGCCTGCTCGGCCGGCGTCGCGCGCTTGATGAGACCGGTGGCGGGGCTGCGCCGCTCGGCGCCGTTCGATGGCCAGCCGACCTCAGTGACGATGATGTTCTTGTTGGGGTAGGCCTTGCGCAGCTGGCCGATCTTGTCCTTGAGATACTCCAGCGGCGTCTCGCTCGACTGTTCGTCCCAGTAGGGCAGGACGTGGACGGCGAGATAGTCGACTTCCTTGGCAAGCTCGGGATAGCGCAGCCAGATGTGCCACGGCTCGGCGGTGCTGACCGGCACCTTGACGTTGCGCTTGACGTTCCTGATCTCGCGGATGAGCTGGGCCGGGCTGGTGGCGTTGGGATCGCGCAGGTCCTTCTGGCCATCCCAGCGCAGGATGTTCTCGTTGCCGACCAGCAGCCGCTCGATGTTGGGATTTTGGTTGGCCATGCGGATCAGCGCCCGCGTCTCCTCGGCATTGACCTCGCCCGCCTCGCGGCCAAATTGCAGCTTGGCTTCGTTGGCGGAATAGATCCACGCGCCGGGCACCAGCTTCAGCCCGACCCGCGCCGCCGCCTCGGGCATGTATTCGCCGCCGTCGGTGGCGCGGTAGGTGCGGACGTACTGGACCTTGCCGGCGAGCAGGGCGAAGTCGCGCTCGATCTGCTCCTTGCGCGGCTTGACGGCAGGCGGCGGCTCGTCGGTGAAGGCGGTGCGCAGGAAGCTCACCACGCCGCTCGCCTTGGCGGCGATTGGATCCTGGTCCTTGGCCCACGGCGCGTAGGTGACGCCCTGCAATGGCCCTTCGACGTCGGCGGCTGACACCGTCCGGTCGAGCCAACGCCATCCGGCGATGGTCGCCATCCCGACGAGGATCAGAACCAACCCGACTCGAAACATAAACAGGCGATCGCTCCGGCATACCGCCGAGGATTATCGCTCGCGCTTCTGGGCATCACGGTCGCCTGTCCTTGCGGTCGGAACGCTCGACGCAAGACGCATGCCGGATCGGCTCAAAAGCGGCGAGCCGAAAACCACGCGGCGGCCGGGGCGATCTATAGCCGGTGCTCCATCGGTCGGTAAAGAGTCGGCGCGCAATCGTGGCCAAAATGTCAAAATCCCCGGCATGAACCCAACCGATCCCGGATCGCCCGCCCCCCTCTCGGTTCCGCTCGAGGTTGCCGCGACCCATCGCCTCGCCGATCGCTACGGCTGGCTCGCGTGCGCTAACGCACGGCTGCGCTACGCCTGCTGGAACGCCTCCGGAACCCGCGGGACGGTCGTCATGCTGCAGGGCCGCGCCGAGTTCATCGAGAAATACAGCACCGAAGTCGTCGGCGAGTTGATCGACCGGGGCTTCGCGGTCTTCGCCGTCGACCTGCGCGGCCAGGGCCTGAGCGACCGTCCCCTGCCCGACCACGACAAGGGCCATATCGACGATTTCGCGACCTTCGTAACCGACCTCGACCGGTTCCTGAACGAGGTCGTGGCGCCGGCCGCGCCGCGCCCGATCCTGGGCCTCGCCCATTCGACCAGCGGCAACATCCTGCTGCGCCGGCTGGCCGAGCGCGGGGCCGCGCCGCTGTCGTCGGTGTTGCTGGTCTCGCCGATGACCGCCCTCTACCGCGGCTCGCTGATCAGGCCACTCGTGAACGTCGTCAGCCCGTTCGGGCTGAACGACACCGGGTACATGGTCAAGACAGGGCCATACGACCCGGCGATGCGCAACTTCGCCGGTAACGACGTGACGAGCGACGAGCGGCGCTATCGCTTCACCGACCAATGGTTCGCCGCCGATCCGCGGCTGCGGCTGGGCGGCCCGACCTGCGGGTGGCTGCGCCAGGCGTTCCGTTCGATCGATGCGCTGGGTCAGCCCGGCTATCTCGAGCGCATCGACGTTCCCCTCGCGCTCCTCAGCGCCGGCAAGGACGAAGTCGTCGACATCTCCTCGCACGCCCCGGTCGTCGCGCGTGTTCGCGGCGCCAGGCACGTGGTCATCGACGGCGCCAAGCATGAGATCCTGATGGAGACCGATGCCCTCCGCGCACGGTTCTGGGCCGAGTTCGACGCGTTTGCGCAGCCGCCCGGGCCGTAAGGCCGCCTGACCGGGACGACCCCGCCCGATTCCGCCACGCGCACGGTCATTCGCGGCTCGATTGCCGCCGGGATCGGCAGGGCCTATCCACCCTTCGTGCGCCAGATCTTCCCCGACGCCGCCTGATGTCGCTGCTGCAGATCGCGGTGATCGCCGTGGCGTTCGTCGTCGCCGGCCTGGCCAAGGGCGCCATCGGTATGGGCATGCCGCCGATCGCGATCGGGCTGATGAGCTTCGCCGTGCCGCTCGAAAGCGCGATCGCCATCATGGTCGTGCCGACCATGGTCACCAACATCTGGCAGGCGATCTATGGCGGCGGCTTCAGGCCGCTGATCCGCCGCTTCGGCACCATGGCGGTGACGGCGATGATCGGCATCCTCGCCGTCGGCCTGCTGCTGAGCGACCTCGGCTCGCCCCGCACGGCGGGCTGGGTCGGCGTGCTGCTGGTGCTCTATTCGATCATCGCGCTCACTCCGTGGCGGCCGAGCGTACCGCGCCGGGCCGAGCCGTGGGCCAATCCGCTGATCGGCCTGGTGAGCGGCGCGGTCGCCGGCAGCACCGGCGTCGCCGCGGTGCCGTTCCTGCCCTATATGCAGTCGCTCGACATGGACCGGCACGAGCTGGTGCAGGCGCTCGGCATCATGTTCCTGTTCATCACCGGCATGCTCGCGGTCTCGCTCGCCATGCACGGCGCCTATCACATGGCCAACAGCGTGGCCGGCGTTGCCGCCGTGGCGCCGACCATGGTCGGCGTCTGGATCGGGCAACATGCGCGCCGGCGGCTCTCGCCGGAGACGTTCCGCCGCATCTTCATCGTCGGCATGCTGCTGGTCGGGCTGCATCTCGCCCGCGCCTTGCTGTAGAACAGCGCCATGCCGCTGCCCGACCACAGGCTGATCATCTGCGGGATCCCCGAGCTGTCGCAGCATGCGATGGCGGGCGTCAGCCACGTTCTGTCGATCATCGACACCCATGAGCCGGTGCCGCCGGCGCTCGAGGAGTTCCATGACGTCGACCACGAGCTGATCCGCTTCGACGATGTGGTGGCGGAGTATCCGGGCTTCGAGGCCTGCACGCCGCAGCATATCGAGCGGTTGCTGGCGTTCGGCGAGCGCGCGCATGCCCTAGCCGGCAGCCATATCCTCGTGCACTGCCATGCCGGCGTGTCGCGCTCGCAGGCCGCCGCGGCGATCCTGATGTGCCAGCACGCGCCGGGGCGCGAGGAGCGAGCCTTTCTGCGTCTGCTCGAGCTGCGCAAGCACGGCTGGCCCAACACCCGCATGGTCGAGTTCGCCGACCGGCTCCTGAAGCGCGACGGCGCCCTGCTGCGCGGCCTGATCGCCTACCGCAAGGCGCTGATCCAGGCCAAGCCGCACCTGAGCGAGATCATCCGCAACATCGGCCGCGGTCACGAGCTGCCGCTGTAGGCCTCGTCGAGCTGGCGGTGAAACTGCGCGACCAGCGCGCTGCCCTGCGCCGGCGTTCCGTTGGCCCGCTCCACCTGCTGGCGTTCGCAGGCTTCCTTGGTCATCGCGGCCGAGAATTTCTGCGCTTCGACCGCGCCGCCGAAGACATGCGTGAACAGTTTGGTGCGCAGGAAAGTATGCGGCACCACCTGTTCGACCAGCACGACCGAGCCCGAACGTCGGACCACCAGCACCGGCCAGAACCAGGCGAATTCAGGCTCGCTGGTGCCCTGGCTGCCCAGCAGATGTTCCAGACAGACCTTCCAGTTGCAGGCGATGTCGGTGACGATGGTGCCGCTGTAGGGCTGGCCGGGGTCGGGCGGGAAGAAGCCTGACGAGACCTCCTCGACGGTGAAGAACACCAGGTCGGCCATCTGGCGCACCGGCAGCGACAGCAGGTCGGTGGCGCCGGGGGAGGTGTCGGCCGGTGCCACAGCCGGCGGGGCGCTCAGGAACCGGCCCTGCAGGTCGTAGGTCCAGCCATGGAAGCGGCAGCGGAAGCTCTCGCAGTGGCCGGACGGCTGGCCCGCCACCGGCATGTTCTGGTGCCGGCAGGCGTTGCGCAGGACGCGCACCGCGCCATCCGTGTCGCGCACGCC
Source organism: Alphaproteobacteria bacterium (assembly GCA_005884705.1). Classification (GTDB taxonomy): domain Bacteria; phylum Pseudomonadota; class Alphaproteobacteria; order Reyranellales; family Reyranellaceae; genus Reyranella. Next base: position 840 of record VBAF01000263.1, on the reverse strand, counting down.
CAGCATGCTCCAGCCGCCCACCGCTTGGGCTAGGAAATCACCCGGCTTGGCGATCTGCCCAGCCGCACAAAGCGGCATCCAGCCCCGGCCGAACACCGTCCGCTTCTCGGTCTGGAAGGCCTCACCCTGGATGTAATCAGTCGTTTGTATACGAACTCTCCTAGAAGTGAGCACAATTTGACCAAACGAGGCAATGTTGTATACAATTTTCTCAGACCGGGTACCAAAGGAGGTCGCCATGGCCAAGAGTGCATTCCGTCAGGCTCTAGAGGACGCCATCGAGCAGCGCCATTCGGCGGTGCATCCGTGGAGCGACGCCTGGACCTCGGGCAAGCTCGATCGCCGCCAGCTCGGCGAATGGGTGAGCACTATCACTACGTCAGCCACTTCGCGGAGTGGGTCGCGGCGGTCTACGCCAATTGCCCGCACGCCGAGGTGCAGCACTTCCTGCTGGAGAACGTCACCGAGGAGGAAGGCCTCGTCGGCATGGCGGGCGCCGCGCCGGTCCGCCATTCCGACCTGCTGCTGGAGTTCGGCGAGGTCTGCGGCATGAAGCGCGACGAGGTCCTGAATGCCCAGACCAACGGCCAGCTCCTGCCCGAGACGCTCGGCCTGCAAAGCTGGTGCACGGTGCAGTCGCGCAAGCCGTTCGTCGAGGCGCTGTCGGGCCTGCTGATCGGGCTGGAAAGCCAGGTGCCGCGCATCTACAGCAAGACCACGCCGCCTCTCCTGGAGAAGTACGGCTTCAGCGAGGAAGAGGTCACCTTCTTTACCATCCACATCGCCGCCGATATCGAGCACGGTGAGAAGGGCTACGAGATCGTCGAGCAGTACGCCACC
>VBAF01000612.1:1721-2181 GCA_005884705.1 Alphaproteobacteria bacterium | reverse complement strand
TGATGGCCGAAGGCATGGGCACGCGTCTCAATCCCAAGGTCAACATCTGGGAGCTGGCGCAGCCCTTGATCGAGGACTGGATGCGCGACCATTTTGGCCCGCGCGCGACGCTCCAGCGCGCCGCCGAGGACTTGGCGCAGGGCCTGCGTCGCCTGCCGAGGCTGGTCGACAGCCTGCACCTGATCGCCGAGCGCGAACGCCGCCAGGTCGAGCGCGACGCCGTCCCGCGGCCGCCAGAGCCCGCCCGCTCCTGGCTGCGCGTGGGCTTCGCCGAGATCATCGCCGTGCTCGCCCTGATCGCCGCCCTCGTCGCCTGGTGGCATTGACCCCTGCGCCACGATGATTCGGTCCCTCCGCCTCGCCGCGGCGGTCGCATGACCGCCGAGCATGTCTTGCTGGCGCTGGCTGTGTTCGCGCTCGCGGGCACGGTGAAGGGTCTGGTCGGGCTCGGCCTGCCGAC
>VBAF01000612.1:0-1672 GCA_005884705.1 Alphaproteobacteria bacterium | reverse complement strand
CCGACCATCTTCACCAATCTCTGGCAGGCGACCGTCGGCGGGCAGTTCTGGAAGATCCTGCGGCGGCAATGGCCGCTGATCCTGCCACTCGTCGTGACGCTCTACCTCACGATGTGGGTCGCCGGCCGCAAGGCGCCGGACTGGGCGTTCCTGGTGCTGGCCGTGGTGTTGATCATCTACAGCGCCTTGGGCTTGCTCCGCATCCGGCTCCATATCCACGCCGACCTCGAGAAGCCGCTGGCGCCGGTCATCGGCGTCGTCTCGGGTGTCGTTGCCGGCCTGATCGGCGTGCCGGTGATTCCGCTGATGCCCTATCTGCAGGCCCTCGACATCAAGCCCTCCGAGCTGGTCCAGACTCTGGGTGTGGTGCTGTGTGCCACCTCGCTTTCGCTCACGGTTTCGTTGCTGAGATTCGGCCTGCTCGACGGGCCTCACGCGGTCGTGTCGGCCATCGCGGTGGTGCCGGCGATCGCCGGGATGTATGTCGGCACGCGGATTCGCCGACGGCTCTCGGTCGAGCAGTTCCGGCTGGCCGTTCTGTGGGCGCTGTTGCTGACCGGCCTCTATACTTTCGCCAGCCGGCTGGTGTGATAGGCTGGCGGCCATGCTCAAGGGCAAGCGCATTCTGCTGATCGTCACGGGCGGCATCGCAGCCTTCAAGGCGCAGGAGCTGATCCGTCTCCTGCGCAAGCACGAGGCATCGGTGCGCTGCGTGCTGACCGACGCCGGCGCCAAGTTCGTCACGCCGCTCTCGCTGCAGGCGCTGACCGAGGACAAGGTCTACAGCGACATGTTCTCGCTCACCGACGAGAGCGAGATGGGTCACATCCGGCTGTCGCGCGAGGCCGACCTCGTCGTGGTCGCACCGGCGAGCGCCGATTTGATCGCCCGCATGGCGGCCGGTCTCGCCGACGACCTCGCGACGACCGCGCTCCTCGCCTCCGACAAGTCGGTGCTGATCGCCCCGACGATGAATTTGATGATGTGGGAGCATGCGGCGACCCAGGCAAACCTCGCGACCCTGGATGCGCGCGGGGTCGTGCGCGTCGGACCGGGTTCGGGTGAGCTCGCCTGCGGTGAGGTCGGGTCTGGGCGCATGTCTGAGCCGCTGGAGATCATTGCGGCGATCGAGCGCGTGCTGAACGGCGACAAAAGGCTCGCCGGAAAGCGTGCCCTGGTCACCAGCGGGCCGACCCGCGAGCCGATCGATCCGGTGCGCTACCTCTCAAACCGTTCGTCGGGTAAGCAAGGGCACGCGGTGGCGCGCGCCGCCGCGGCGGCGGGCGCTGATGTTGTGCTCGTCTCAGGTCCGGTCGAGATTCCGGATCCGTCAGGGGTCAAAACGGTCCATGTCGAAACTGCGGCTGAGATGTTATCGGCAGCGGAAGCGACACTTCCTGTTGATGTCGCGGTTTGTGCTGCGGCGGTCGCCGACTGGCGTGTCGATGCGGTCGCGAACGAAAAACTAAAAAAGCAGGAAGGCCGCATCCCCTCGCTTGCGCTCGTGGAAAATCCCGACGTGCTGGCGGTGCTTGCCCGCCATTCTAGGAAGCGGCCACGGCTCGTCATCGGCTTTGCCGCGGAGACCGAAAACCTAATCACCCACGCCCGTGCCAAGCTCGCGCGCAAGGGATGCGATTGGATCGTCGCCAACGACGTATCGCCGGAAAAC
>VBAF01000262.1 GCA_005884705.1 Alphaproteobacteria bacterium | reverse complement strand
CGCGACCAGCACGTTGACGGCCGACGAGATCGTCACCCGCAGATATTCCTGCAAGCCGCCCACCAGCACCGCGCCCACCACAGGTCCCAGCCAACTGCCGGTGCCGCCGATCAGCGGCATGGCGATGGCGTTCACCGCGTAGTTCAGGCTGAAGCCCGATGCGGGATCAAGATAGGTCACGTAAAACGGCAACGGCGAACCGGCCATGCCCATGAAGCCGCCGGACAAGGTCGTCGCGAGCAGCTTCAGCTTCAAGGTCGGCACGCCGGACGCTTCTTCGGTCCCTTCCTCGGCGCGGCGGTCTCGGTGCTGCTGCCCGAGTGGCTGCGCTTCAGCGAAGGGTTCTACCTCATCGCGTACGCGGTGTTCGTGATGGTGCTGCTCGCTTTCTTTCCCTCGGGCCTGCTCGGGCTTGCCGAACGGCTATGGCAGCGGTCCTCGAAGTCCGCGACGTAACCAAGTCCTTCGGCGGCATCCGCGCCGTCGACGGCGTCTCCTTCTCGGTGCAGGAGGGCGAGATCCTCGGCCTGATCGGCCCCAATGGCTCGGGCAAGTCGACGCTGGTCAATTGCATCTGCGGCACGCTGCAGAATGAGACCGGCAGCGTGCGCTTCGCTGACGAGGCGCTCGACGGCCTGACGGCGCATCAGCGCACGCGCCGCGGCCTGGCGCGCAGCTTCCAGCTGCCGCGGCCCTTCGCCAGCCTGTCGCTGGCCGAGAACGTCCGCATTCCCCTGCTCTATACCGTGAACGCCCGCGACAGCAGCGCGCTGGCCAGCGCGGCCATCGACGCGCGCTGCCTGGAAGTGCTCGGCCAGGTCGGGCTGGCCGGCAAGGCCGAGCGGCTGCCGCGCGACCTGACGCAGATCGAGATGCGCAAGCTCGAGCTCGCGCGCGCCATGGCCGCGGAGCCCAAGCTCCTGATCTCGGACGAGGCGATGGCGGGACTGAGTCACGCCGAGGTCGACGAGATTATCGCGCTGTTGATCCGGCTGAACGAGCAAGGCGTCACGGTCATCATGATCGAGCACATCATGCGCGCAGTCATGGAGTTCTCGCAGCGGATTGCGGTGCTGGTCGCCGGTCGGAAGATCGCCGACGGCGACCCCAAGGACGTGGTGCGCGATCCTGAAGTCGTGAGGGCCTACCTTGGCGAGTAGCCTCACCCTGTCCAACATCGTCGCCGGCTACGGCGCTGTGCGCGTGCTCGACGACGTGTCGCTGTCGGTTGGCGCCGGCGAGACGGTGGCGCTGCTCGGCACCAACGGCAACGGCAAGTCGACCCTGATGAAGTCGATCATGGGCATGGTGCGGCCGACCTCCGGCACCATCACCGCCACGATCGACGGCGCGACGTACGAGCTGGTCGGCCGCTCGACCGAGGAGATCGTCGATCTCGGCATCGGCTTCGTGCCCGAGGTTTCGGCCGACCGCGCGCTCGGCGATCGGGCGCAACCTCGAATTCTGCTTCGAGACCTTCCCGCGGCTCAAGGAGCGCGCCAAACAGCTCGCCGGCTCGATGAGCGGCGGCGAGCAGCAGATGCTGGCGCTGGCCCGAGCGCTGATGTCGGCGCCGCGCATCCTGCTGATCGACGAGCCGTCGGTCGGGCTGGCGCCGCTGCTGGTCCGGCGCACCATCGACAAGATCAAGGAGCTGAAGGACAGCTTCAATCTCACGGTGCTGATGGCCGAGCAGAACTTCACCCAGGCGGTCCGCATCGCCGACCGCGGCTACGTGATCGTGCATGGCAAGATCGCCTTCACCGGCGATTCGGCCGAAGCGCTCAACAACACGATCTAATTCGGGAGTTCTATCTCGGCGCCTAGCTTGTCATCCCGAGGCCGAAGGCCGAGGGATCTTTCCTGATCAGGAAAGATCCCTCGCTGAGCTTCGAGATGACAGTCGTGGCGTGTCTTACGTCGGCTTGTACGGATAGGCGATGTCGCCGGTCTTGTACTTCTTGGGCCACAGGATCACTTCGGTCTTGGGGTTGGTGAACTGCTCGACCCCGTTGCCCGAGACGCCCTGGAACTGCACCGCCATGACCTGCGCGGTCGCCCATTCGCCCTGCTCGTTGAAGGCGACGTCGCCGACCACCGTCTTGTAGGTCGTCTTGCGCAGGTGGTCGGCGAGCTTGTCGTCGTTGGTGCCGCCGGTCGCCGTGACCGCCTGCTCGATCACCTGCATGCGCGCATAGGCGAAGGGCGGCAGGTAGTAGCCCAGGGAATCGACGCCGGCCTCGCCCGACTTCGCCTGGTACTTCTTGAGGAACTCGCGGCCCTCGTCGGAGGCGAAGCCCGCCCACGGCAGCCAGAAGTCGTAGACCACGATGCCGTTGAGCAGCGGCCCGAGCTGGGTCTTGATGGCGGTCGCCTGCAGGCCGACCATGCCGCCGCCGTAGAGCTTTGGCTTGAAGCCGACCTCGTGGCTCGCGCGGATCAGGCCGACCGTATCGGCCGGGTAGGAGCAGGCGAGGAAGATGTCGGGATTGGTCGCCGCCATCGCACGCACCACCGGCGTGTAGTCGGCGGTGTTGGGCGGGTAGGTCTTGTCGTAGACCAGCTTGAACCCGTGCTTCTTGATGATGCTGCGGGCGCCGTCCATGGCGTTGCGCGGGAACTCCGCGTCGGCGCCGCACATTGCAACCGTCACCGGCTTGGGATTCTGTTCGGCCGCGATCTCGAAGAAGCCCTCGGCGAACGACTCCTTGGGCCGCGGGCCGCCGGTCGGCGTCATCGAGAAGTAACGCTTGTAGTTGAACTCGCTGTTTACCGCCAGCCCGAGCAGGGAGAAGAAGGTCCGGTCGTGCTGCATCACGATCGGCATCGCCGGCGCGATCATGTTGGTCGCGTAGCTCGAGGCAATGATGTCGACTTTGTCGACGTCCATCAGCTTGGTGTAGAGACCAGGAATGGTCGAGGGGTTCGACTGGTCGTCGTAATAGATGAGCTTCACCGGCCGGCCGAGCAGGCCGCCCTTGGCGTTGATGTCCTGCTCCCAAATCTGCGAACCCAGCAACGCTGCCTTTCCGTTGGGCGCCAGCGGACCAGTGAGGTTCATGCTGAAGCCGATGGTTAGCGGCTTGTTCTGGGCGATCGCCGGTGCAGCGATGCCGGCCGCGGCGCCGGCTGCCAATTTGCCAAACGTACGACGTTGGATACGCATTTTGACCGATCCTCCCAACTTATATGTCGTTGGGCGCGATCCTAGCCCGCCTTGCAGAGCCCCGCCAAGGTCCGATGATCGGTCAGCCAGGCCCATTCCTCGTAGCGCCGTACGGTTTCCAGGCTGTTCATGAATTCGATGGCGCCGAACGGCCGGCCGAAGACATGGGCGTGGACGGTGATGTCGAGGCAGGCCGCCGGCCGGCCGAGGCGCGGCCAGTTCATGACGATGCGCTCCAGTACGCGCGTGAAGGCTTCCGGCTCGGCGCCGTAGCGGACGTAGAGCGGCATGTCGTTCACCTCCATGGTGAACGGCACCGCGGCGATGGCGCCGGCCGGCGTCTCATGGCGATAGGGCAGGTCGGAATCGAAGAAGTCGGCGTGCCAGTCGAAACCCGATTTCGCCAGAAACGCCGACGTGCGGTCGCTCGGCGTGCAGCGCGGGCTGAGCCAGCCCGGCGGCCGCTGCCCGGTGGTCTGGCCGATCGCCTTGACGCAGCGCTCGAGGTCGCGCGCTTCCTCCTCGGCCGTCTGATAGGACGGGATGATGTTCTGGCCCCAGCCGTGCGCGGCGACCGTGTGGCCCGCCGCGTGGATAGCCTTCATCAGGTCGGGGTAGCGCTCGGCCAGGATGCCGCTGACATAGAACACCGAGCGCACCTCGAGCCGCTGCAGGATGTCGAGCAGGCGCCAGGCGCCGACCTTGGGGCCGTACTCCGCCCACGAGCGCGCCTGCAGATCGAGCACGCCGGCCTTCAGCGGGTTGCCCATCGGGCCGATGCCGGGCGCCGAATCGTCGGTCCAGCCTTCGAGCATGACGCTGACGGAGATCGCCAGCGGCCTCGCAAAGCCCTTCATTCGGCCGCGGCGAATCGCTGGTTGGTGAAAGCCGGCATGACCTCGCGGGCGAAGGCGCGCAGGTTGGCGACCGACGCGTTGGGATCGACCAGCAGGATGTTGGTCGCGCCGCCCGCCTCGAGTTCCTTCAGCCGCGCGATCACCTCGTCGGGCATGCCGAGCAGCGACGCGGTGTCGTCTTCCACCCGGTCGGCGAGCTTGTCGCGCGCCAGGTCGCCGATCGTGCTCAACACGCGCTTGCGGGTCTCGTAGGCTGCGGCGCGCTCGCTCTCGTGATGGATCATCTGCAGCGGCCGGGCCGTCGCGACCATCAGCGGGTCGTAGGGCCGACCCATCTTCTCGCACTCCTCGCGGAAGATCGCGATGCGCTGGATGATCTGGTGGGTCTGGGCGAGCTGGTCGAGCAGCAGGTTATAGCCCTCGCGCGCGGCGCGCCGGATGCTGTCGTGGCTGCCGGCGGCGAGCCACAGCGGCGGGTGGGGGCGCTGCAGCGGCTCGGGTTCGACCACGATGTTGTCGTAGTGCCAGTGCTTGCTGCGATGGCTGAAGCGGCCCTCGGTGGTCCAGGCCTTGCGAATGATCTCCATCGCCTCGTCGAAGCGCTCGGTCGCCTCGTCGACCGGGATGCAGAAGCCCTCGAACTCGGCCTTGCGATAGCCCTTGCCGACGCCGAAATCGACGCGCCCTCCCGTCAGCAGGTCGAGCGTCGCCACCTGCTCGGCGATCAGCACCGGATTGTGCCACGGCAGCACGACCACGGCAGTGCCGAGGCGGATGTGCTGGGTGCGCGCGGCGAGATAGGCCAGCACCGTCATCGAGGCCGAGACCTGGCCCTGGCCGGTGAAGTGATGCTCGACCATGAAGAGCTGCTTGAAGCCCAGCCGATCGGCCTCGGTCACATAGTCGATGAAGCTCTGATAACCCTGGCTGTCCTCCAGGCCGATGCTGCGCTTGGTGCGCGCGCCGCCGAACAGGCCGAACTGCATGAGACATTCCCTATCCGGGTGACCGACGGGCCATGCTGCGCGCGCACCGTGCCCGAGCGCAACCTTTTTCGCCGTGGCCGCGTTGGGGCGCCGTGGCCTACGTGAACTCCGTCCTGCAGCCCGGCGAGGCCGTCAAGGTGATCGGCCGGCTGCACTGGATCAACTACCTCACGGCATTCCTGCTCGCCGCGATCGCTGTGGTCCTGCTGCTGTACGGCCAGCCCGAGGCGACCAAGACCGCGCGCGGCGCCACCTACATCGGCTGGCTGGTGCTGGTCGTGGCCGTGGTCATGTTCCTCAGCGCCTGGTTCAGGCGCCAGATGACCGAACTGTCGGTCACCAATCACCGCGTGATCTACAAGACCGGATTCATCCGTCGCCATACGGTCGAGATGAACATGGACAAGGTCGAGACGGTGAACGTCGACCAGACGATCCTCGGCCGCATCCTGGGCTACGGCACCATCCATGTGTTGGGCACTGGACAGGGCATCGAAGGACTGAGCCGCATCGCTGCCCCGATCGCGGTGCGCAACGCCATTACGGCGCGCTGAGTCGCTGGGGCGCTCCACCCCAGTGGCGTGCCCTCAACAAAATTAATTCGCCAACTTCATCTTGCCCATGTAATCGCGCTTGCCGATCGGCACGCCCTTGGAGCGCAGGATGTCGTAGGCGGTCGTGGCGTGGAAATGGAAGTTCGGCATCGAGAAGGTCATCAGGAAGCCTTCCGCCTTGAACGGCAGCTTCATGTCGCGCACGGAGAACAGGACGTCCTTGCCCTCGAGCGCATTGACCTCCTCGGGCTTGACCGCCCCGAGCGACTGCTTGGCGTCGCTCACCAGCTTCTGGAGGCCGGCGTAGTCGGCGGTCGAAGGGCCCGGCGGGGCGAAAGCGCCGGCCTTCGCGCCCGCGATCGCGCCGGCGGAATGATGCGCCACGGCCACGACCTGGAAGCGGAAGGGCAGCATGTCCGCGAAGAGCCGCGCTTCGACGATCTCGTTGGGGTCGACGTTCTTCTCCTTGCAATGCGCAAGACCCTTGGCGAGGAAGCCTTCGACGGCGCCGAGGGTCTGCAGGAAGCTGCCGACGGTCGAGTCATAGAGTGTGATGGGCATGGCCGTTTCCCCTCGAAGTGAACGGCCTAGCCGTACGACGATTTTGGGCTAAAGTCCCGCCAAACTTGGCTCAATACGGAGCGACTCATGATCGACCTGTACTACTGGCCGACGCCGAATGGCTGGAAGATCTCCATCATGCTCGAGGAGTGCGGGCTGGCCTACAACCTCGTTCCCGTGAACATCGGCACGGGCGAGCAGTTCAAGCCCGAGTTTCTCAAGATCAGCCCCAACAACCGCATGCCGGCGATCGTCGATCACGATCCGCCGGGCGGCGGCGCGCCGGTCTCGGTGTTCGAATCGGGCGCGATCCTGCAGTACCTCGCCGAGAAGACCGGCAAGTTCCTGCCCAAGGACCTGCGCGGCAAGTACGAAGTGCTGCAGTGGGTCAACTGGCAGATGGGCGGTCTTGGCCCGATGGCCGGGCAAGCCAATCACTTCAACGTCTATGCGCCGCAATTCAATCCGGTCGACAAGCTCGAGTACGGCCAGCAGCGCTACAGCAACGAGGTCAACCGGCTGTTCGGCGTGATGAACAAACGTCTCGCCGATCGCGACTTCCTGGCAGGCGCCTACTCGATCGCCGACATGATGAGCTGGCCGTGGGTCGTCGGCTTCAAGAACTTCGGCCAGAAGCTCGAGGACTTCCCGCACCTCCAGCGCTGGTTCGAGAAGTCGGTCGGCGGGCGGCCGGCGGTGGTGAAGGGCAAGGCGGTCGGCGCCGAGCTGCGCAAGACGCCCGGCATCAACACCGACGAGCAACGCCGGATCCTGTTCGGCCAGACGGCCCAGGTGGTGCGCTAGTCGCCAGGAGCGCGCCACCGGAGCGGCGCGCTCCTGGCGAAAAACTAACTCAGCTTTCGTCCGGCCGCCTGCGACGTCTGCCAGGCCGGCTCGTTCTTGCGCTTGTAGTCGTCGAAGCTCTTGGCCAGCGCGCCGAGGACCTTGAGCTGCGGCTCATCGACCTTGTTGACGTCCTCGCGGAGCTGCTGCTGCAGGCCGGCAAAGGCATGGCGCATCTTCTCGGTGAGGTGCGGGGCATCTTCGGGCACGGCCATGGGTTTCTCCTGCGGTGGCTGTGCTGTGAACGGCGACGGCCCTGCAGGGTTGCCGGTCAGGCGTTCAGCTTGGCCATGGCCCGCGCCGCGCCGGCCACCCGGCGGCGCAGCTCGCGCGGCTTCAGCACCTCGGCTTCGGTGCCGAGCAGCAGCAGGTCGATCGCCGCCTGCTCGAACGATTCGACGGGGATCGTGACCCGGACCCAGCCGTCGGGGTCCGGCGGACCGGCCGATTCGCGCGCCGCCTCGACGACGGTGGCGCCCAGTCGCTCGAGGCGCAGCAGGCCGCGCGGCGACGCGCGCAGCACCGCCTGCTCGCGATACAGCCCGACCTCGAAGGCGCGCGAGGACTCGGTCCAATAGCGCACCAGGTCGAAATCCTTGGGCCGCGTGAAGCGCCCGCCCGCCGGAGTGATCGTCTGGATGTTCGAAACGCGGTAGGTCCGCCGCTCCTCGCCGCGCTCGGCGACGACGTACCAGGTGCCGGCCTTGAGCACGAGGCCAAGCGGATGCAACCGGCGCGTGGCGGTGGTCGCGCCGCGGCGATAGGCGACCTCGATCACGGTCTCGGTCCACACCGCATCCGCCAGAGCCGGCAGGAGTCGCGCCTGATCGGGACTCTTGAACCAATCGACCGGATCGAGATGGAAGCGCTGCGCGATCTTGTGCGCGCCGGCGCGGCTGCGCTCGGGCAGGGCCGCGCTGAGCTTGAGCTGGGCCGATAGGAGCTGGTCGGCGAGCCCGAGCTGCGTCGCGGGCCCGGGCAGGCCGGACAGGAACAGCGTCTCGGCCTCGTTCTCGGTGAGACCCGTGAGCTTGGTGCGAAAGCCGTCGAGAAGCTGGAAGCCGCCGCCCGGTCCACGGTCGGCGTAGACGGGAACGCCGGCGGCGCTGAGCTGCTCGATGTCGCGATAGACGGTGCGCACCGAGACCTCGAAGGTCGCGGCCAGCGAGTCGGCGGTCAGCCGGCCGCGAGTCTGCAGCATCAGCAGGATCGAAAGCAGGCGGCTTGCGCGCATGGCGACGATCCTAGCAAGGAATCCTGACAGCTTCTGTCAGGTTAAAAGAGATGGGAAAAGAATCCTGACAGAAGTTGGCAAGTAGAGGGGCCTACAACGGGGCATGCACAAAAGGAGCCTCGCCATGCTCAAGAGCCTTGCCCGGCCACTGCTCAGGCCCGCGACCACGTCGGCCGACTTCGACTTCCTGATGGGGATCTGGCGTGTGCAGCATCGTTTTCGCGTGCGCCGCCTGGCTGCCTGCAACGACTGGATCGCGTTCGAGGGCACCTGTGCCGCCCGCAAGATCCTGGGCGGCGTGGGCAACACCGACGAGAACGACATTTCCATGCCGGGCGGCCGCTACACGGCCATGAGCCTGCGCCTGTGGGACGCCGAGCGCGAGCGCTGGACGATCCACTGGCTCGACAGCCGCAGGCCAGGCGCGATGGCGCCGGAAGTGTGCGGCAGCTTCGCGCGACGGCCGGATGGCCCGTTCGGTGTCTTCTATGGCGATGACGTGCTCGACGGCGCCGCGATTTGCGTGCGCTATATCTGGTCTCGCATTACCGAGGAGGGCGCGCGCTGGGAGCAGGCCTTCTCGGCTGACGAAGGCACAAGCTGGGAAACCAACTGGTACATGGATTTTATGCGCCTGTAATCCTGCTTCCGCGCGCTCGACCCGGCGCCGTTGTACGCTGAGCCCTTGACGCTCGGCGGGCCGACAACCACGTTCTCGGTGCCCATTCCAGGGGCGGGAGGCACCGTCATGCAGCAACAGGAACGTGACCTGATCGCCGACCTGTTCGGTCGGTTGCAGCAATTCGAGAACCAGCCGCGCGATGTCGAGGCCGAGCGCCTGATCGCGAGCTCTGTCGGCCGCCAGCCGGCCTCGCCCTATCTGCTCGTCCAGACCGTGTTGGTGCAGGAGGAGGCGCTGAAGCAGGCCAAGGCGCGCATCGCCGAGCTCGAAGGCAAGACGAGCCAGGGAACGGGACAGGGCAGCTTCCTCGCCAATGCACCGAGGTCCGGCCCGTGGGGATCGCCTGGCCCGGCGCCCGCCCAGGCGCCGGCGGCGGCGTGGGGAGCCGCTGCGCCGCTGCCGCCGGCCGGCGGCAGCTTCCTGCGCTCGGCGCTCGCCACGGCGGCGGGCGTCGCGGGTGGCGCCCTGCTGTTCGAGGGCATCCGCAACATGTTCGGCCACAGCACGCAGGCCTTCGCGCAACCGCTGCCGGACAATTCGGCGCTGATGCCGCCCGATCGTTTCTCGTCGGCGGATCTCGCGCAGGACGAGGGCGCGGCCGACGACTACGATCTGACTTCCGACGATTCAGGGTTCGACAGTTCGAGCGACGGCCTCTAGAAAATCAACGAGGGGGAGAGACATTGGCGACGATCGAACTTCATACCTGGGGCACGCCCAACGGCCGCAAGGTCTCGATCATGTTGGAGGAGTGCGGGCTGCCCTACAGCGTGCACAAGGTCGACATCTCCAAGGGCGAGCAGCACAAGCCCGAGTTCCTGAAGATCAGTCCGAACAACCGCATTCCCGCGATCGTCGATCCCGACGGTCCGGGCGGCAAGCCGATCAGCCTGTTCGAATCGGGCGCGATCCTGATTTATCTCGCCGACAAGACGGCCAAGTTCCTGCCCAAGGATCCGGTGCAGAAGTACAAGACGCTGGAATGGCTGATGTGGCAGATGGGCGGCGTCGGGCCGATGTTCGGCCAGGCGCATCACTTCCTGCGCGCTGCGCCGACCAAGATCGAGTACGGCATCAAGCGCTACGTCGACGAGGCAAAGCGGCTGTACGGCGTGCTCGACAAGCAGCTGACGGGCAACGCCTACGCGGCGGGCGCCGACTACACCATCGCCGACATGGCGATCTTCCCGTGGACCGCGCGCCACGAATGGCACCAGGTGAACCTTGCCGATTTCCCCAACGTCAAGCGCTGGTACGACACGATCAACGCGCGGCCGGCCGTGACCAAGGGCATGGCCGTTCCCTACCTCAACTAGCCGGATGAGACGGACGGCTGTGGCGGCGGCGCTGTTCGCGCTCGCCGCCTGCACGCCGCCGTTGCAGACGGCGGCGCCGGCGTGCACCGCGCCCCTCAAGCCGGCGCTCGAGGTCGATCTCTATTTCGGCCGCGAGACCGACACGGGGCGCGAGGTCAGCGAGGCGGAATGGGCCTCGTTCCTCAACGACGAGGTGACCCCGCGCTTTTCCGACGGGCTGAGCGTGCTCGAGGTCCGCGGCCAAAGCCGCAATCCGCAGGGCCGCATCGAGCGCGAGCGGACCAAGCTCCTGGTCGTGGTGGTGTTCGACGCGCCGGCGCACCGGCCCAAGGTGCAGGCGATCGTCGAGGGCTACAGCCGGCGCTACGGCCAGCACAACGTGTTTCACGTGGAACACGGAGTTTGCGCGGGCCTGTAAGATAACTTTCCGTCAATCGTCTCACGCGTCTCAGCCGTCCCACTGGGGCGTGGCATCCCGTTTGGAATCGGTCTACGTTCCGCGCAAGTACGACCCAAGGAGTCCCGGCTCATGAGCAAGAACGTCAAAGCCCGCCAGTCCGCCAATCTCGCGACGCCGACCGATCTCGGCGCCAACGCGACCAAGGACATTTCCGGCGGGCTGAACATCCTGCTCGCCGATGTCTTCGCGCTCTACCTCAAGACCAAGAACTTCCACTGGCACGTCTCGGGGCCGCATTTCCGTGACTATCACCTGTTGCTCGACGACCAGGCGACACAGATCTACGCCATGAGCGATCCGATCGCCGAGCGGGCGCGCAAGCTGGGCGGCGGCACCCTCCGCTCGATCGGCCAAATCAAGA
>VBAF01000261.1 GCA_005884705.1 Alphaproteobacteria bacterium | reverse complement strand
TCGCCGGCCACCTGCCGATGTCGGTCGCCAACATCGATTCGCTGATGGGCCAGGTCGCCGCGGGCAAGCTCAAGGCGATCGCCACCACGGGCGCCAAACGCGCACCGGGCCTGCCGGACGTTCCGACCTTCGTCGAGGCGGGCTTTCCCGATCTCGTCGTCACCTCATGGTCGCTGTGGGCGGTGCCGGCGGGCACGCCGGCTGGGATCAAGGACAAGCTGCGGCTCGGGACCGAAAAAGCATTGCAGGCGCCCGACGTCATCGAGAGCATGAAGGCCGGCGGCTTCGAGCCCGAGCGCTGGGGCGAGGTCATCCGTGCCGCGGGCATCCAGCCGCAATAGCAAGCACCTGGTCCCGGACCTGCTGGCGCCCGGCCTCGACCTGGTGTTCTGCGGCACCGCGCCCAGCCCCGCCTCCTACAAGGCGCGCGCCTACTACGCCAATCCCGGCAACGCCTTCTGGGCGACCCTGCACGCGGTCGGCCTGACGCCCGAGCGCTTCACGCCGCAGCGCTATCCCGAGCTGCTGGCCTGGGGCATCGGGCTGACCGACCTGAACAAGACCGAGTACGGTTCGGACCATGAGCTCAGCGCCGACGCCATGGACGCGACGTCTCTGCATGCCAAGCTGCGAAGGTTCCGTCCGGCCGCCGTCGCCTTCACCAGCAAACATGCCGCCTCATTGGCACTCAGCATGAAGTCGCCGGCCTACGGACGACAGGCCGAGTTGCTGGAGGGCGCGGTGGTGTTCGTGCTGGCTTCGCCGTCGGGCCGCGCCCGCTCGTTCTGGACGATCGAGCCATGGCGCGCGGCGGCGGCGTTCGTGATGGAGCGGCGGCTCAAGCGGGAGCGCGTGGCTTGAAGATGACGCGCCGGCTGGTGATCGGTGCGGCACTCTCGGCGCCGGCGATCGGCCGCGCCCAGGAGAAGCAACCGATGCTCGAGGACCTGGCGCGCCGCGCGGCGATCTATCTTTTCCCTGTCCACGAGATGTACCGCACGCGCTGGAACGCGACGGTCAACGAGAAGAATCCGGCGCGCCAGAAGCTCAACCGCCTCCTGCACGTGCCGATGCTCGTCACGCCCCTTCCTCGGCCTGGCTCGACCTGTCGCTCGAGCCGGTGTTCCTCACCGTGCCCGACATGGGCGGACGCTATTACAGCTTCGCCTTCATGAGCCTGTTCACCGACAACTTCGCCTATGTCTACCGCCGCCTCGACGGCAACCAGCCGCGGCCGCGCATGATCGTCGGCCCCGCCTGGAAGGGGGAAGCCGATCGCGACGTCGTGCTGGTGCGGGCACCGACCAACGGCGTCTGGCTGCTCGGCCGCATCCTGGTCGACGGGCCGCCCGACCAGGAGACGGTGTGGACCCTGCAGTCGCGCACGCTGCTCGAGAGTCCCGACATGCGCAACGAACGGCGCATCCTCGAGACCCAGGAGCTGATGCGCCAGCGCAGCACGGCGCCGCCCGAGCCGGTGGCCGATTGGGCGCCGGTCAACCCGACTGATCCCTTCGACCTGTTCGAGGTCGGCATGCGGGCGCTGGGCGAGGGTCCGCTCGGCGAGCGCGACAAGGCGGCGCTGGACGAGTTCGCCCCGCTGCGGTTGCGGCCCGGCCGCAAGTTCGACGTTCGCGGGTTCAACGAGGGCGAGCGCGAGGCCATCAAGCGCGGCATTGCCCGCGCGCGCGACGACATCCGGACCGCGGCCCCGCGGGCCGGCCAGACGATCAACGGCTGGCGCTATCCCGGCCGGCATCTCGGCAATTTCGGCGACGACTATCTCTACCGGGCACAGATCGCCCTCACCGCGCTCGCCGCGCTGGAGCCGACCGAGGCGACCTATTTGATGTGCGACGCAGCTGACGGCCGGCCGCTCGACGGTAGGGACCGCTACGCGCTGCGCTTCGAGGCAGGCAAGCGGCCGCCGGCCCGGGCGTTCTGGTCGCTCACCATGTACGAGGTGACGCCGGAGGGTCGCGCCTTCCTCGTCGACAATCCGCTCAGCCGCTACGCCATCGGCGACCGCACCCACGGGCTGGTCCACGGCGCCGACGGCTCGCTCGAGATCCTGCTGCAGCACGAGCGGCCCGCATCCGAGCGGGAAACCAACTGGCTGCCCGCGCCGGCGGGGCCGATGCGGCTGGTGCTGCGCGCCTATGAGCCGAGCGAGGCGCTGCTCGACGGAACGTGGGCGGCGCCGGCGGTGAAGCGGGTGGATTAGGCGCCGGGTTGCGCGCGCTGCGATTCTTCCTCGGCGCGGGCTTCGATCGCTTCCATGTCGTCGTCGCTCATGCCGAAGTGATGGCCGATCTCGTGGATCAGCACGTGGCGCACGATGTGCGGCAGGTCCTCGTCGGATTCGCACCAATAGTCGAGGATCGGGCGGCGATAGAGGAAGATGCGGTCGATGTCGTTGGCGACGTGGCCGGCGCCGCGCTCCATCATCGACACGCCCTGATAGAGCCCAAGCAGGTCGAACGGCGTATCGAGCTCCATCGCCTTCTCCACCTCGTCGGACGGGAAATCGTCGACCTGGATTCGCACGTTGCCGACATGGCGACGGAACTCCTCGGGAATCGTCGCGAGCGCCTCGGCGGCGATCGCTTCGACGTCCTCGAGACTCGGCGCCTTGCTGAAGCAGGGCGTGGAGCGCGGGTTGTTGAAGACCGGCATGCCCCACCCATATCGCAGCCGCGCGCCCTCGCCAAGGTCCGCCGGAACGGTTTGTGCACCGTCCGAGCGGCAGCGATCTTGCATGGTCGCGTTCCGGAACGAACCGCTCTAAGCTCGACTCGCATGCTGCCCTTCTTCATTCGCCGCCTCGTCGCGGCGCTGCGCGTCGCCGCGACGGTGATGACGCTGGCCTTCATCATGACCCGGCTGTCGGGCGATCTCGCGATTTCGATCGCGGGCTCGAACGCCACGCACGCCGACATCGAAGCCGTCCGCAAGGCGTACGAAGGCGGTGTAGAGTGCCTGCTGGCATGAAGGACAGCCTCAACATCGCGATCGTCGGCGCCGGCATGGGCGGCCTCGCTGCCGCGGCGGCGCTGCGCCAGGTCGGCCACACGGTCACGGTCTACGACCAGGCCAAACAATTCACCCGGCTCGGCGCCGGCATCCAGATCGGTTGCAACGCCATGCACGTGCTGCGCGGGCTGGGCTTGGAGGATCGGCTGCGCGCCGACACCTTCTATCCGCGCTCGTGGAACAACCGCGACTGGAAGAGCGGCGAGGTCATGTTCGACATCCTGTTCGGCCGTGAGGCCGAGCAGGCCTACGGCGCGCCCTATCTCCTGGCCCATCGCGGCGACCTGCACGCGGCGCTGGCGAGCGCGGTGCCGCCGGAGATCGTGAAGCTCGACCATCGCCTGACCGGCATCGACCAGACGCCGCGCGGCGTGCGGCTCAGCTTCGACAACGGCACTGTCGCGGTGGCGGATGCGGCGATCGGCGCCGACGGCGTGCATTCGGTGGTGAAGGCCCAGCTGTTCGGCGACGACACCCCCAACTTCACCGGCCGCATCGCCTATCGCACCGTCTTCCCGGCCGAGCGCTTGGCCGGCGTCGGCGTCCAGAACTGCACCAAGTGGTGGGGCGAGGACCGCCACGTCGTGATCTATCCGGTCAAGCCCGACCGCTCGGAGATCTACTTCGTCACCAGCCAGCCCGAGCCGGGCATCGACCTCGAATCGTGGTCGACCACCGGCGACATCAAAGTGCTGCGCGAAGCCTTCGAGGCGTTCCATCCCGAGGCGCGCGCCGTGATCGAGGCGGCGCCCGATGTGCACAAGCGGCCGCTGGTCGACCGCGATCCGCTCGACCTCTGGGTCGACGGCAAGATCGCGCTGCTGGGCGACGCCTCTCATCCGATGACGCCGTACATGGCACAGGGCGCCGCGATGGCGATCGAGGATGCAGCGATCCTGGCGCGCTGCCTCGCGGGCTGCGATCGCGATGGCGTCGAGCCCGCGTTGCGGCGCTACCAGGCGACGCGCAAGGAGCGCACCGCGCGGATGCAGATGACATCGCGCCAGAACGTATGGGGCAAGGGCGTCACCGACGTCGACTGGGTCTACGGCTACAACGCCTGGGAAGCGCCGCTCGCCGCCGCCTGAAAAGATCGCTCGCTCCGCTCGTGATGGAAATGACGCGCTTCAGCGGTCATTTCCACTTCGCGCGCGGAGCCTAGGCTCCGGCGGCGCAATCGGGCAAGCTGCGCGGCCCGAACCAAGGAGGACCCGCATGACGGCCAAGCTTTCCGGCAAGGCGCGCAGCGACGCGCTGGCGACGCTCAAAGGGTGGACCGAGGTGTCTGGCCGCGACGCCATTCACAAAAGCCTGAAGTTCGCCGACTTCAGCCAGGCCTGGGGGTTCATGACGCGGGTCGCGCTGGCCGCGGAGAAAGCCGACCACCACCCCGAATGGTCGAATGTGTACAATAAGGTCGAGATTGTGCTGTCGACCCACGATGCCGGCGGATTGAGCGAAAAAGACGTGGCACTGGCCCGCTTCATCGACGGTTTGGCGCCGTAACGTACCGGTAACCCGCAGGGAACGTTGTCAAGGGGTCTCCGTTGTATCCCGACCACGGAACGGAGGCCTCATGGACATCCCGTCCGGCACGCTCGACAAGTTTCATCTCGGCGTCAGCGCCGACGGCACGACCTGCATGATGGTGTTCGTCGACGAGGACCAGAACGCCATCCGCTGCATCGCTGACTTCTCCGAGTTCAACGCCTTCATCGCGAGCCTCAACCGGGCCGCGGCCGAGATGGCGCGCCGCCGTCACGAGGAGGGCGACGAGGCAGGCCCGGCTTGCGGCACGCTCAACGTCGCCTTCGCCGAGTTCCAGCTCAGCCCGACCGATGCGTACATCGAAGGCGCGCTGGTCGGCGATGCGGGCCAGATCGTCGGCATCCGCATGTGCCCCGAAGTCGCCTGCCAGCTCACCAAGGCGATGCTGATGACCGCGCAGGCCGCGAGCCGCTGCTGACCTCGAGCAACGTCCAAACAAAAACGCCTCCGGTTTGCCGGAGGCGTTTCCGTTTGCGAGTGGGGCTCAGTGCTTCTTGTCCATGCCGCGCGGATCGCCGGCCTTGCCCTTCTCCTCGGCGGATTTGAGTTCGTCGCCTTCGTCTGACTCGATGGCGCGCTCGGCGTCCTTGGCCGCCTTGTCGACCTTGCCCTTCTTGATGAAGTCGGCGGTACGCTTGTTGTAGTCGCGCGTGCCGCTATAGCTGCCTTCGCCCTCGAGCCCGTCCTTCTTTGACATGATTGCTCCTCTTCGCTGGTCGAGGAGTGAACGCATCGCCGCAGCCAAGGTTACGGGTGGAGTCCGGCCTGCCTGTAGTAGGCCAGCACGCCAGGATGCAGCATGGATGGGGTGGCGGCGGCGAGCGTGTTCTTCGTCGTCGTCTCGGCGAGTTGCGGACCGGGCCTGTCTTCGGCGCGATGCAAGGCTTGGGCGAGCCGCGCCACGATCGCCTCGGCGAGGCTCGGCCGCACCATCACGAAGCTCCACGAGCCAACCGACGGAATGGCCGCGCTCTGGCCGGGAAAGCTGCCGGCGGGCTGGCTGATCGGCTTCAGGAACGGGTGCCTGGCCAGGATGCCCCCGATCTCGGCGGCGTTCGGCGCAACGAAGCGGCCACCCTGCGGGCTCGACGTGACGGTCCTGAATCCGGGCCAGCCGGCGCCGCCGCCCCACAGCGCGGCGACCCGGCCGTCGAGCACCATCGCTGGCCCATCGCCGGCGCGCTCGAGATAGACTGGCTGGAAATCCTTCGCCGCATCGAGGCCCAGCCCGTCCATCACATAGCGGCCGAGAATCACCAGCCCCGAGCCCGCCGCGCCCCAGGCGATCGGCATGCCCTTGAGGTCGGCGATCGTGCGATAGGGACTGTCCGCACGCACCACGAACATGCCGGGCGTCGAGTACATCGCCGTGATGATCTTGAGGTCGACCCGCGGCCGGCCCACCCCCGTCAGCACCTCGTGCACCACCTCGCCCTGCACCAGGGCGATGTCGAGGCGCTTCTCCTCCAGCATCGGCACGTTCTCGGTGCTGCCCTTGGTGTTGACGGCTTCGATGGCGAGGGCCGGGTCGGCCCCCTGCACGGCGGCGATGAACGCGGCCCCGTAGACGGGAAACCCGCCGCCTGGGGTGGCCGTGCCGAGGCGTAGCTTGGCGGTGTCTTGCGTCGAGCCTGGGGTGGTCATGAGAACTCCGAGCGTCACGGTTGCGAAGGCGAGGACGAGCAACGGCGCGAGAGGCAGCGAAACATGGCGGGGCCATCCCATTAAAGTCTCTCGCAGCACCGGCGGCATCGATCATTCAGCCCTCGCGCATGCTAGAAGAACGCCTTCGGTCTGCGCAACGACTTGTTGCCTGTGCGCAACACGAGCTTCATCCGCCGCCGGATTCTTCGGTTCGATGGGCTGATCGCCCTTGTTCGGCCGATCAGGGGCGTCGAATGTGCCGGACACGGGGCCGTGCGTAGCTCGGCGGTGCTGGGAGGCTGTCGCGCATGCGACGGGCAGGTGGCGTATTCGTTTGTCTTGGCGTCTTGTGGACCGCATCGCCGGAAGCGAAGGCCGACGATCCTGGCAGTCCGGGCGGGGTTGGCTTCGGGGTGAGCATCGGCACGACGGGCTGTCGGTGCGTCCCTTCGGTAATCTTGTTCTGCGCGCTGGTGGCGGTTGGTTCGCGCTCGGCCACGACTTCACTTCCGATGACTTGACCTTCGATTTGAAGGCGAACCTGCTCAGCGTCGGCGCCACCCTCGACTGGCATCCCTTCAGCAACGGCTTCCGCCTGAGCGGGGGAGGCCGTTATCACAAGTTCGATTTCTCGGGTGCCGGTAACTCCACAACCGGGGCCTTCACCATCAATGGCCACCCCTATCTCATGGCGACGACTGGGCCCATCCATGCCAGCGTGACGTCTCCAAGCACCATCGCGCCCTATTTTGGG